>JAEZJB010000135.1 GCA_023415845.1 Chloroflexota bacterium
CTGCCCCAGACGAGCCTCTGACATATGAGTTGATCTTGCGTGATGGCGAAAGCTGGGGTACCGTGTCGGCCCCAGCGCGGGTCGCCACCTCGGTCTTCGTCGCTCTGTCCCTGAAGCCTCCTGCTGACGCCCCTGTCCTGGATGGGTATCCTGCCCGGACCGATGAGGGGCACCATACATGCCGGCTACTGATTACATCCTCCATCCATGAGGATCGACTATCGCAGCTATATCGAGCGCACATTCGTTTCGCTAACCATCCGCAACTACCGCCTCTTTTTCATCGGCCAGGCCATCTCGCTCTCGGGCACATGGATGCAAACGGTCGCCCAGGGCCTGCTGGTCTTGCAGTTGACCGGTTCGGGGGTTGCGCTGGGGCTGGTTACCGCGCTGCAAACACTGCCGGTGCTGTTGTTCGGTGCCTGGGGCGGAGTGCTGGTGGATCGCCTCCCCAAGCGCAATATCCTCTACGCCACACAAAGCGTCTCCGGAGTCGCCAGTCTCCTTCTGGGCGTCCTTACTGTCACCGGCGCGGTCCAACTCTGGATGGTGTATGCCATTGCAGTGGTCCTAGGGTGTACCAAAATCTTCGACAACCCCGCACGCCAGACCTTCGTCCGCGAGATGGTTGGACCGGAGCGATTAACCAACGCTGTCTCGCTCAACTCGATGGAGATGAACCTGGCCCGGGTCATCGGCCCAACCATTGCCGGAATTCTGGTCGCAACAGTTGGCATTGGGGCCTGTTTCGTTATTGACGGGCTGTCCTATATCGTCGTGATTGCGATGCTGGTGGTCATGCGAGCCGATGAGTTGCAACCCGCACGTCGGCTCGCACGGGCGAAGGGACAGCTGGTGGAGGGCCTGCGCTACGTGTGGTCGGAGCCAGTGCTTAGGACGACCTTGGTGATGATGGCCCTGATCGGGACGTTCACCTACGAGTTCCAGGTCGTATTACCGCTGTTCTCCGAGTTCACGTTCATGACCGGTGCAAGTGGATATGCGGCCCTGACTGCGGCAATGGGTATCGGTGCCGTGGTTGGTGGGTTGTACACCGCTGGCCGTGGATCGAGCACGATGCGGATGCTGGTGACTTCGGCCACCCTGTTCGGGTTGTCCGTCATCCTGACCTCACTCGCCCCCTCCCTCAATCTGGCGCTGGTCGGAATGGTGGTCGTCGGCTTCTTCTCGATCAACTTCACCTCGATCGGGAACGTCACACTACAACTGAACAGCGCCCAGGACATGCAGGGGCGGGTGATGTCGCTCTGGTCGGTAGCCTTCCTCGGCACCACCCCAATCGGCGGCCCGCTCATGGGCGCCGTAGGGGAGCACATGGGTGCACGCTGGGCGCTGCTGATCGGTGGGCTCGCTGCCCTGGCTGCCGCCGGGATCGGGCTAGCCGCGATCCGCAAGCACTTTACCGAGCGAGACGCCGTGCCCGAACATCGGATCGCCGCCTGAAGCTTTGCACAGTGGGCTGATCCTCTGAACATGGGCGGGGAGGTCGGTCGTGACCTTCCCGCCAACTTGGATGGACGGATCAGGCGGCGAGCCGCCAGTCCTCACGACTACTGGCCGGGACCCCGGTGTTCGGGTACTTGGTCGGGGTCTTGCCCGGCTTGCCTGGCGTACCGGTGCAGTTGTAGACCTTGACCACCGTCTCACTGTTCGCGGCGACGTTCAGCCAGTTGCCATCGTCACTGAGGTTCGGGCTGGTCATCCGGCACCAGTCCTGCCCGACTTCGGCCACCCAGTACTCGCCCGGCTCCAGGCCGTACCAGCTGTAGCGACCAAACCCGTCGGTGGTGTTGGTGGCGATCACCTGCCAGGCGGAGCCGGTCCACTGGGCGAGGTCGAAGGTCTGGCCGCCTTCGTAGACCTCGCAGTCGACTTCGGCGACGAAGGTGGTGGTCGCGCAGGTGAACTTGATCACGGTCACCGTGCCATAGGGATCCTCGGGGACATTGAACCACTGGCAGACGATCGACTCACCGGCATGGAGATTCAGCGTTACCGATGGCTCGGTGGTCAGAGGTGTCGGGCGGAGTTGCCCGGTACGCTGGCCGTAGCAGTCCCAGACGAAGACGTAGCTGATACCGTCGGGCACCATTTCCTCAACGGTGTACTCACCTGGTTCGAGGCCACCCCAGTAGACGGCGTACTGGATCGAGTCACCGGTGTCGGTCTGGCTGGAGTATCCATCAGGACCGTTATTGGTGAAGGTAATGCCGTCGGGGCCTTCTTCACAGTCAGTGTAGGGATCGACACCCCAGGCGTACGGATCGTATCCCTCGGGGCACGTCCACTTGTAGACGGTAATCTCCCCTGGACCACCGTAGATGTTGAAGACGTGGCAGGTGAAGGTGAATTGCTGGCCGGTTTGCTGACTGCCGAATGCGTCGTACGTCCAGTATCCGCTGGCCACCGGGAACATTTCCCACGGGCCGTCGTTCGCCGAGCAGTAGACGACCGGGTTCAGGTAGTCGGCTGGCACGTATTCCTGGATGCCGATGGGGCCAACCGGGACGTCGCTCCAGGTGATCATGCCGCCAGATGGGTAGGCGAAGACCGATCCTTCGCTGTGGTCGAGCCGGAACTGGATGTCATCGGTCGTGGTGGTGCAGTTTTCCTGGTACCACTCGAAGTCATGCTCGTCTTCGGTCATGGTGCCGTCGGGGCAGATCCACTTGTAGACGACCACTTCGTGCTCGTAGCCGGGGATGTTCAGCCAGTCGCAGTGGATCGTGCCGCCAGTGGCCTGGATTTCCCAGGATGGTCCGACGCCGAGCCCTCCATCGGCCTGCATGAAGGAAAGCACCGGTGTGTAGCAGTCCCAGATCACTGAGGTGTAGCCGTCGGGCTCTTCTTCGGTGATGGTGTAGGTTCCAGGCTCGAGGCCACCGAACATCACGGCATAGTCCATGGAATCACCAGTGTCAGTCTGGCTGGTGTATCCATTTGGTCCGTCAGCCGTGAAGGTGATGCCGTTTGGTCCGGCCTCGCAATCGGTGTAGGGGTCCGCATCCATCGCGTAGGTGTCGTACCCCTCAGGGCAGGTCCACTTGTAGATGATGAGATCGGTCGGCCCAGCCGGGATGTTGAACCAGTTGCAGTAGTAGTTCCATTCTTCTGCGTTGGTGGAAGGCACCGTAATGGTGCCGTCAGTGGAGGGCACGATGGCCGACTCGGTTTCGTCGGGCAGGAGTGACCAGCAGTACACCACCGGATTGCCATACCCATCGGGAATGTCTTCGGTGATCGTCACCGGGCCCATCACCACGTCGTTCCAGGTGGTGCCATTCGCCTGCGTCGTTGTTGGATATTCACCTTCGGCGTCGGTCAGCGTGATCGGCACGTTGAGGTGCTCGGTCGCACATTCGGTCAGCAGGTACTCTTCGGTTCCGGTTGGATCGGTGTTGGCCGGGCAGTCCCACTTGTAGATGGTGACTTCACCGATGCCGCCACCACCGTCTGGCGAGACGAACCACGAGCAGTAGGCGATTTCCTCGTCGATCAGGTTCCACTGGATGGACCCGTCAGTCACCGGCATGACCATGGCGCCGGTTTCAGGGCCACCATTCGAGACGATGCCTTCGCAGACGACATAGGTGGTGGGGAACGGAATGGTCTGGGTGACGGTGCGCATGCCAACCGGCACTTCGAGGAAGGAGACGTGTGATTCACCGTAGAAGCCGGTCAGCTGGCTGGTGCCATCGGGGCCACCCTGGTCGATGGTGAACTCGACGTCATTGACCTGGGCGCAATCCATCAGCATCTGGTCGAGGTCGGTTTCGTTGGTGCCGTCCAGGAAGGTGTAGCCGGGGTCACATTCGCGATACTCGATCTCGATCGCTCCGACGTCATCGCTGGTCGGGCTGCCACCCTCGGGGATGTTGAACCAGTTGCAGTAGTAGTTCCACTGGACGTCGCCGAAGTCAGGGATGCTGACCACGCCGCCGGTCGAGGGCACGATGGCCGAATCGGTTTCGTCGGGCAGCAGTGACCAGCAGTAGACGGCCGGGTCACCGTAGCCGGAAGGAATCTCTTCGGTGATGGTGACGTCTTCGGTGCCACGCTCGACGTTGTTCCAGGTGGTGCCGTCGGACTGCGAGTCCATTGGATGCGAGCCGTTGGCATCGGTCAGGTCGAACGGGATACCGGTAAGCTGGGTGTCGCACTCGGCGAGGAGGTACTCCTCGGTGCCGGTTGGGTCGGTACCGGCCGGGCAGTCCCACTTGTAGACGGTGACTTCGTTGCCGTCACCTTCGTCGGGCACGTTGTACCAGTTACACGTCACCGTGGTGCCGCCGGAGATTTCCAGGTTGAGCACGTTGCCGGTGGAGAGCGGCGTGGGGGCCGAGCTTCCATTCTGGGCCGGCTCGACGGCGCAGTCCCAGACGAACGGGGTGCCGTAACCATCGGGCACGTCTTCGGTGATGGTGTAGGTGTCGGCCGGGATGCCCCCGAACATGACCGCACCGGGGGTGGAATCGCCGGTCATTGTCTGCAGGTCTGCGGTCTGGGGATCGGTGTCGACCAGGTGGAAGTTGACGTCTTCCATCGCCTGGGTGCACTCGGTGGCCGGATCGGCGCCCTGCATTGCCGGGTCGTATCCAGCCGGGCACTCCCACTTGTAGACGTAGAGGGTGGAGGTGGCGGTCGGCACGTTGTAGAAGGTGCAGACGACCATTTCCTCGCCGTTGACCTGGATGTTGACCGTCGCGCTGCTTACCCCGGGGAGGGTGGTGCCGGACATGTCCGACTGGCAGACGACGACTGGCTGCTGATATCCCTGCGGCAGGTCTTCACCAAGCGTGACACTGCCCGCCAGCACATCGAAGCTCGAGCCACTGCCCCCACTCTGGGGCGAGCCGCTACTGTCGGTGATGGAGAAGTTGGCCGTGCCGTTCGATGTGCAGGTCGTCGAGAGCTCGTCGGCACTGGCCTGGTAGGGATCGAAGCCATCGATAGGGCATTCAGCCTTGTAGACCGTGACCATGCCCAACTGGAGTTCCTCGGTGGGCTCCAGCATCTCGGTTGGTTCGACTGCCTCGGTCGGTTCCAGGGACGAATCGTCGCTGGTATCCGAGGTGTCGTCACCCTCGTCGGTGCTGTCTTCACCGTCCTGGGCGATGCGCTGCGCCGTATCGGCCTGGTGCGCAGTGGCGATGTTGGCTCCCACTGGCATGAGCATGATGCCGAAGAACACCGTGAGCAGGACCAGTTGCCTGGCGAGCGTGGGTGGCTTGCGGCGGGTTGAACGTCTGCGAAATACCATGACGAACTCCTCCTGAGACTCGGCCGGTGACGAGGTGCGGCCCAACCCAGCCGCCATGACCCGGTATATGCAGTCTGCAGTTCGGCATGCGTGTTTCCATCGGTGAAGTTACCGATATCGGCGTTACGTAGGTGAAGCCGATTACGTAGGTAAGGGATTTACGCCGGTCGCGCGATCAGGCGAAAACCGACATGGCTCATGCCGGTATCGACCATTTGCGGCTGGCGGGCGGCCGGTCGGTAACGAAAGCAGGCCTGCCGGTGGCAGAGATGCGAACCGCCTTTCACCACCTTCTGCGGGATGCCGGTACCGTGGTCACGGCTGGCGGTTTCGCTGGCGCCGCGCGGATTGCTCGGGACGCAACAGGGACATCCGGACTCCGCGGCGAAGCGCTCGCGTTCCCACCAGTCGGCGGTCCATTCCCAGACGTTCCCGGCCATGTCGACCAGGTCGAAGCCGTTCGGGGCAAACCGCCCGACCGGCGACGTACGGCGGATGGCGACCGGCTTGGCATTGCGATAGGGGAATGCACCGACCCAGATGTTGGCCAGCAGTCGCTCGTCGGTGGTGTCGCGCGTACCCCAGGTGAATTCGGCGCCGTTGAGGCCGCCCCGCGCTGCCCGCTCCCATTCCGCCTCGGTCGGCACCTGCTTGCCCGCCCATGATGCATAGGCTTCCACGTCGGCCCAGCTCACATGCACCACCGGGTGATCGTCGAGCTTGCGGAGCGAACTGCCCGGCCCCCACGGATGGCGCCAGTTTGCCCCAGGCACCCACCGCCACCACTGCCGGACATCGCGCAGGTCGACGGGGCCATTGGTGCCGACGAACACCATGGATCCTGGCACCAGGTTTTCAGCCGGCGCTCCCGGATACATCGACGGATCGGGGGCGATTTCCGCCTCCGTGGTGTAGCCGGTCTCTTCCACGAAGCGAGCAAACTGGCGGTTGGTCACCGGGTGGCGGTCCATCCAGAAGCCATCCACGGCGACGGTGCGGGCTGGCGCCTCTTCGGCGTAGTGATGGTCGGAGCCCATGACGAACTCACCGCCCGGGATCCAGCGCATGGCGACAGGGTCGAGTGATGTGGGGGGCGTTGGTGACGATGCGACGGTCAATCTGCTCCTCCTCAGGATGTGCTTGCCATCATCCCACGAGTCCGCGTCGTGGGAGGTGTGTGTCGTGCTGCTCGGGCCGGGCGGGCCGGAATCGAGCCGTGAGTGCGATGATGTGCCCTGATCGCCCCACTGGTGCGTCGTCGTGCCGCTGCTAGCCTACCTTCTGGCCGGTGTTTCGCCATGTCACACTCTCGTCGCCCGACCACCCTGACGCCGCTGGTGCTGCTGCTGGCCAGCGCGTTGTTCGCCAGCATCGGCAACGGGATCGCGGCTGTGGCGCTGCCCTGGCTGGTGCTGGAGCGGACCGGTTCCGCCGCCAGCGCCTCGTTCGTGGCGGCGGCCGCCTCGATTCCGTTGCTGTTCGCCACGATCGTGACCGGCACGATTGTGGACCGGATTGGCCGGCGCACCACCGCCGTGCTTTCCGACCTGCTCTCGGGCCTCTCGATCATCGCCATCCCGCTGCTGGACATGACCGTTGGACTCAGCGTGGTGTTGCTGTCCGCCTGCGCGGCGCTCGGTGCGGTGTTCGATCCGGCGGGAGTGACGGCCCGTGAAACGATGCTCCCGGAAGCAGCGGCGGTTTCCGGCTGGCGGCTGGACCGGGTGAATTCGATCTACGAGGCGGTCTACAACGCCTCGTACCTGATCGGGCCGGGCCTCGGCGGCCTGCTGATCGCCACGATTGGCGCGGATACCACGTTGTTCGTGACCGGTGCCGGGTTTGCCCTCTCGCTGGCGACGGTGGCCGGGGTGAAGCTCGCCAATGCTGGTCGGCCGGTGCCGGTGATCGATGCCCAGGGATTCTGGGAGAGTACGCGCGAGGGACTTTCCTTCGTCTGGCGCGATCCAGTGCTGCGGGCGACGGCCCTGCTGTCCACCGCGATCGTCGGGTTGTGGATGCCGATTCAGGGCATCATCCTGCCCGCCCACTACACGCGGGCCAACGAGCCCGGGCACCTTGGCTGGGTGCTGATGTCGATCAGTGCCGGTGGCCTGACAGGTTCGCTGGCCTACGGGCAGTGGTCCGACCGGTTTGGCCGCCGGGTGTTGATGATCGCCAGCATGGCTGGCTATGCGGTGACCACGCTGGGGATGGCGTTCCTGCCGCCGATTGTGCCGATGCTATTGCTTGGGTTCGCGATGGGTGTCACCTACGGACCCGAACCGCCGATCGTGAACCATGCGATGCAGACCCGGACGCCCGAGCGGCTGCGGGGACGGGTGACGGGGGCGATGTCGTCGTTCGCGTATGCGGCGGGTCCGCTCGGCTACCTGCTGGTTGGTCCGCTGATCGATCAGCTTGGGTTGCAGGCGGTCTTCTTCATCATCGCCGGACTGGTGGTGCTGCTTGCTGTCGCGACCGTGCTGATCCGCCCGCTCTCCCTGCTGGATGGTCCCGCACCCTATGGCGAAGAGGGTGCGACGCTGGAACATTCCCCGCTCGATGTTGAAACGCCCTACGTGGCGATGCCGCATATGGTGCTGGAACACCATCCCCGTGAGGCGGAGAGACACGAGTAAGAGACGAACTGGAGGCGGCCAGCGGCGGCCTCGCTGGTTGCACGATTGCCTTGACCCGGTGTTTCGCTCCGCACAAATACATTAATTCATTAAATCCGAAATCGCTGATTTGATGGGCTTTTCTGGCCCGATTTCGTGCGAATTCGTGCGACTTCGTGCGGGGTTTCCGCTGGTGCTGACGATGATTCCGGGGCATGGGACCGCTCCGTGTGCGGCCCGTACATAGCGTACGCATCGAGTGGCTCGAATCTCGCCACGTTACGGCCAATTCGTAACGAATGGCGTCGGTTCGGTGGTTTGCGACACGGTGTGCTCGACCTACCTGTAAGATTTCGGGCACTCCGTCGTTTCCATGATGTGCACACCGGATTTCGGTCGATCGATCGACGAGCCAGGGGAGGGGAGGTTCCGTGGCGCCAGCCGAGCAGACGAACCGACCAGCCCTGTTGGCGGACGAACGGGCGCGGATTGCCGCTGCCCAGCACGACGCGAGGGCGTTCGCCCCGCTCTACGAAGCCTATGCCGATCTCGTCTGGCGTTATGCCATGCGGCGGCTTGGCGACGCCGAGCGGGCGAGTGACGTCACCAGCATTACCTTCACCCGGGCGCTGGCGGCGTTGCCGACCTTTACGCCGCGGGACGCGCCAGGCGAAAGCGGGTTCCGCTCATGGCTGATGACGATTGCCCGCAACGTCACCATCGACGAGGTGCGCGGCAGGAGACCTGCGATGTCGCTGACCGACCCGGCCTGGCGAGACCGAGTGGCCGATCACCGGCCGTCGCCGGAGATCCAGGCGATAGCCGCCGACGAGCGGCGCCGGATGACAGACGCCATTGGCAGGTTACCGGAGACCCAGCGGCAGATCGTCGAGATGCGACTGGCGGGGCACACGGCGGCGGAGATCGTGGACCGATTGCAGATGAGCGTCTCCGCCGTCAATACCGCGCATTTCCGGGCGATGGGTCGCCTGCGTGACCTGCTGGCCGCCGAGGAGGAGTTCCGATGACATCCGACGAGCAACACCAGGCGGACCGGCTCGGTGCCTACGCCGATGCCTGGCTCGAAGGCCGCATTGGTAAACCTGAATCCGCCGAGGAGGCGACCTTCGCCCGCCTGCAGCGCGTGCTGGGGACCAACCTGGCCCGTTCGTGGACCGAGCCCCGGACAATTGAGGAGGAGCACCCGATGACGGCTACCATCTCCGTTCCATTCACCCCTGCTGCAACACGGCCGCGTTCACCAGCGATGGTGGCCCTGGCTCGCTGGCAGCCAGCGATTTCGTTCGCGATCATGCTGGTGCTAATCGGTGGTTTGCTGGGCATCGCCTGGGATCGGCAGATGCGGAATCCGGACCCCAGTCCCGTCATGTTGTCCGCCCTGCAGGATGATGCGACGCCCTCCGTCGACGGCTGCAATCCACCACCCGCATCGGCGGCGGATGACGAATTGCTGGCCGCATCCCTCTCCGACTGGCCAGCCCCGGTCTACTTTGCCCGGCATTACGCCGACGAACAGACGGCCGAGGACGTGCGTGCGGCGTTCACCTCGTACCTGCGCTGCCTGGACGCGGGTGGGTTTGTTGCCGAGGATGGCCAGGCACTATCGCCGGAGGTTCTGGCGTATTTCTCGCCGCGGATGCGCTACCTGGCACTCTACGACGACCTGACCCCTGAGCAGCAGTCGGAGATCGATACGTTCTCGTGCCGGCCAAAGGAAGAAGAGGCGCTGAGCAATTTCCCGATCCTGGTGAACAACCAGTTCCTCCCGGTCTCGATGGATGGGGACCGTTACAGCTACTACGACAGCCTGCCGGTGTATCTGCTGGGTGATGGACGATTTGGGATGGCGATGGGGACGATTACAACCGAGTCCCTGCGCAATCCAGCCGAGCCGGTTGGGCGTGATTCGCTCGGGATCGTCACCTTCGTAGGGCAGGATGGCCACTTCTATATCGACGAGTCGTTCGCGGTGGTCTCGACGGATTCGTCGTTGTATTCGTACGGTCAAATGCGGGGCGACTGCGACTGACGAGCGGAGAGGAAGCCCACACGCCAGCCGATGCGCGAATGGCTAGATAGTGGGTGGCGGCTGGCTGGGACTTCCCTACCGATTCAAGCGAGAGACTTCCAGAGCCGGGCCGCGGTGGATGATCCATCGTGGCCCGGTTCGTGCTTTCCGGGATAGAGCGGGCGGACAGCAGCGGGCTCAATTTTCGAGCGATTTGAGACCTGGCAGCGCGGACGACAGCCGCTTCGATGGGGCAGGCAAGCGGGCAGGGCGGACGACAGCCGCTCCATTGGCTCAGGATGACGGGGTATTGGGGTGGGCGTGAGTGGCAGGTGGGAAAACGGGGATCGGTAAGTCCGCAATGAGGCAAGCAGGTGCGGTGTGGGAGCAGGGATCGGCCTGGCGGCCGATGCGCTTCGCGCGGGGATTCTTCGACTCCGCTGCGCTCCGCTCAGAATGACGATCAGGGGGTAGTCAGGCAGGAGCAGTTTGTTGCCGGCTGGAGCGTCAGGCGAATGGGGATGCCGGTGGAGGTGGTGTGTGGACAGTTGAAGTCCTGTATCGACGCGACGATGTCCTGGTGAACGCCTTGCACGGCATTTCTGCTGCCAACTTCCAGCCTGGTTCGCTTGAGCTTGCGGCTTATGCGTGTGATGTCATCGAGAGCGGGAGCGCAGGCTGCCCCAGAGAGCCGTCATCCGGTTCTGGGGCCAGGCAGGACTGATCTTGATCAGGGTGTTGGTTTCAGGGTTGCCTTTGCGGCTTTGCTTGCGGGGAGCTTGCGGAGGGCTCGATTCGGCGGCCTTCGGGTCACGGTTTCAATGCGCGGTGGGTCGCTCGCTCGGCTTCGTCGATGATCGCCTGGACCTGTGATGGCGGAGGATCGGAGATCAGCTGCAGGGCGATCCCGCGGAGCAGGCCGAGCAGGTACACGGCCATCGCCTCGGGATCAGCGTCGGGTCGGACCGAGTCATCGGTGATGCCCTGGCGAACTTTCTCCGCAAGCAGGTGGCGGAAGCGGGCGTCCTGCTCGGCATAGAGGGGAGTCAGGACCGGATCGGCGGCAATCGCCTCGCCCCACATCTTGAGAAATGCCCGGGACGCGGGTTGCTGGTTGGCGACGTTTGCCAGGTAGGCTCGCACCATATCCGCCAGCCACGTTCCTGCGGGGCCACCAGGTTTGGGGAGCGTGAACACCTGGGCATCGCGCATGACCGCGCGAAGCAGGTTCTCGCGGTTACCGAAATGATGGGAGACGATGCCACGGCTGTATCCCGCGGCCTCACCAACCTTTGCCAGGGTGAGGGCGTGTGATCCCTGCTCGGCAATCAGCGTCGTCGCGGCGGCGATCACCTTGCGTTCGGTGTGCTCGCGTCGTTCCTGCTGGGTGCGACGAGCCGGGGGTTGTTCGGGCATGGGGCCTGTCCAGAGTGCGCGTCAACAACGGGTTTGGGTAAAGCGGATCGATCACTGTGCCTGCAGACTGGAACGCTTCCACGCGTGCGAGACCTGCAGGCCATTCACGTGGGGATTGTACTTTCCCTCCCTTTGTGAGATTATACTTGCGTGTTGTTCAACAAGTATATGAGAGGTTTCGTCATGCCGCTCACTCCGCTCGTTCTCGTTCACGGCAATCCCGAGTCCGCAGTCATCTGGGGACCACTGATCAGGGAACTCGACCGCGGTGACGTGATCACGCTGTCACCGCCCGGGTTTGGCGTGCCGGTGCCGTCCGGCTTCGACCCGTCGCTGCCCAGCTATCTCGACTGGCTCGCGTCACAGCTGGAGCTGTTTCGCACTCCAGTGGATCTGGTGGGACATGACTGGGGTGGGATTCACGTCGCGGTGCTGGCGATGAGCCGGCCGGACCTGATTCGCAGCTGGGCTTCCGATGCGCTCGGCGTCTTTGCGCCTGACTATGCCTGGCATGCCCGGGCGCAGGTGTGGCAAACGGAAGGGGCGGGGGAGGAATCGGTGAACCAGCTATGGGGTGGCAACCTGGAGCAGCGGCTCGCGGTGGCATCGTCGCTCGGGATGACCGGACGCATGGCCGAGCGGGTAGCGGCCGGGATGGACCCCGAGATGGGACGCACCGTGCTCAGGTTGCTGCGGTCGGTGCGGCAGCCGGTGATGGCCGAGGCCGGGCAGCAATTGGCGAACGCCACGCAGCGGCCGGGCCTCGCGCTGATTGCCGTGGACGACGTCAGCCGGGCGAGCGGGACGATCGAGCAGCACGAGTGGGCTGCTCGGGAGTCTGGCGCAAAGGTGGCGCATCTCGAGGGCGTGGGGCATTGGTGGCCAGAAGAAACACCCGCACCAGTTGCCGAGGCGCTGAAGCGTTTCTGGGCAGACCTTGAGATCTAGCTGGCGGAGGTGGTGCCCGCTCGTGGTCATCACCTCCGCCTGGTGTCGTCCGGATTCCGGCAGGACCGGCGTCTGCCTGCAGGTGTGCGCGATCGGTGGCGGATTGCAGTCCTAGTCGCGCAGGCCGATGATGCCGCCATCGATGTTGAAATCCGCACCGGTGACAAATGATGACTCGTCGCAGGCGAGGAAGAGCATGGCGTAGGCGATCTCGCGGGGTTCACCCTGGCGCTTGAGGAGCGTGTTCGAGGCTCCCGCCGCCCGCATTGCCGCCTCGGCTTCTTCCATTGACTCGCCGGTGCGGGCGACCCGGTTGCGGATGTGGTAGCTCGTCAGGGTCGGGCCGGGAGAGACGGCGTTGACGCGGATACCGGCGGCGGCGTGGTCGCAGGCCATCGAGCGGGTCAGGGCCAGCACGGCGGCCTTGGTGGCGTCGTATTGCCCCATGCCGGGTCGCCCGACCGTGGCGTTGGCTGAGGAAATCGTCACGATCGAACCGCCACCGTTGGCTTCCATCACCGGAATCGCGAATTTGCAGGCATAGGCGACCGCGAGCAGGTTGACGCCAATCACGAATTCCCACGACTCGACGGTGGCTTCCGTCACTGGACCGTGGACGCGCACCGCCGCGATGTTGGCCAGCACATCGAGGGTGCCGAACCGCTCGACCGTTTCGCGGACGGCGCGTTCGGCCTCCGATTCGTGGGTCAGGTCGGCCGCGATCGCCAATACGCGTTCACCCGCGGGGTCGATGCCAGTGGCAGCGGTCTGGGCGGCTTCCATATTCACATCGACCAGAGCAACGCTCGCGCCTTGCTCGTGGAAGAGGCGGGCCGTTGCCTCGCCAATGCCGCCACCGCCGCCGGTGACCAGTGCGACCTTGCCTGCCAAACGTCCTGTCATCGTGCGTCTGTCCTTCGTGGTGTCGCGTGGCCGAAGCCTGTTTGCCTGGTTCACGCGCTGTCGGTCTGTGCAGACCTTGTACCCGGAGGGTGCGGACCGGTCAACCCGCCCCTGGGCGATGGGTTTGCGGAACGAGCCGCCAACCTGCAGGCATGGTTCCGGACCTGCACTTGCCGCAGAGGAGGAGCAAAGCGGTGTCAGGGGGCATCCGAGCAGTCAGAACGAGGAAGACGAGCGGGACCGGTGTGCGACGAGCGCCGGAGAGTTCCAGGCTCCCCGGCGCTCTGCGTGCCTCTCGGTATCACGCGCGTCATGTTCGGTCAGGGTAAAGGAGCCACCGCGTCGATCAGGCAGCAGGTGTGGCGGAACCGGCTGGTGATGCGGAGAACGTGACCGACACCTGCGCAAAGGCACTGACCTCCACGGCCGTGGTGGGATCGTAGAGGGCAGTGGTGATCGGCGAGCCTGACGCTACTGCCGGAAGCGCTGGCAGGCAGGCGGAATTGGTCGGGGAATAGAGCCCATAGTACATGGAGTTTGCCAGTGACGAGGGCGAGGGAAGATCGGTTGCGGCAATTGGATCGCCCAGAGCAAGTCCCATCAATTCTGCCTGCATTTCGCCCTGCGTCCAGGCGTTGGCCAGGGCAGCCTCGCGCGCCTGAATCTCGAGAGCTGTACAGTCGCTCACGCCATAGCCAACCCCAATCATGCCAACCATGAGGCCACGTCTGGCAGCACCGACGGTGGCGGCGTCGATTAGTTCGGTGATTCGCTCATGGGTGGGCGCGTCGATCCGCACCTCGACCATGGCGATGCCTCGACCAGCAGGCGCGTAGTAGGTGTTGATGACCGATCCGACGACGACCTCAATGTCTTCACTGGGGACCTGAACGTCATTAAGACTGGAGACTACCGGTCCGACTGACTCCAGCTCCGCGGCACCAGGGGTGGCGTCGGGGTCCGGGGCACGGAGTGGGGCGTAGTCTTCGCGAGAAATCAGCATCTGGAGCAGCGCGGTTTCTGCCGGGGCAGAGGCTTTGCCGTAGCCAATCGTCGTGATGGTCGCGCCAGAGGGTGAGGTTTGGGCCAGCGTATGGACCGCCGGACCCAGAAGCAGACATGCCATGAGAACCAGGGTGAGAATGGGTCGGGTACGCGCAGGAATCTTGAGCATTGCCATGACTCATACCTCCTTGAGCGGGTGCCGCGGGCGCAGCACTACCGACCTGACTCTGTTTTCGCCGAGTGATGATTTGCTGATGAACCAAGAGTGCCATAGCGAGATTTCTGCTCCAGACTGCGGTTATGGGCCCGCGGAGCGCTGTGCCTGCTGCCCTGGATTGAATTTGCAGATGGCGACCTCCTGGAGGACGTGGTCGGTTGACACTGCTCCCACTCGCGCATACTTTCAGGCCACGGATTGCGATCATGATGCCGGTGTCATTTCCGGTTCCAGCCAATACTCCCGAGCGACACCAGATCCTGGCCTACAGCACCACGAAGGAGTTCCCCATGACCAGCACCTCGAACGGCAAGGTCGACCCCAACGCGCTGCCCACCACCACGTTTGAATGGGGCGCGACCAAGTGGCTGGTGGCGCCCGGCAACACGCTGGGGGCAGTGATGACCTTTGGCGAGGTGATGCTGGTGCCGGGTCGCGGTCACGATCGGCACAACCACCCCGATTCCGAAGAAATTCTCTACATCCTGTCGGGTGAGGGCCTGCAGATGGTGGACGATGGCGAGCCGTTCGAGGTCCATGCTGGCGACACCATCTTCATTCCCGCCGGGGTATATCACTCCACGGTGAATACCGGTTGGGCTCCGCTGCGGCTGCTGGCAATCTACAACCCCGGCGGTCCGGAAATGGACCTCACCAGCCTCCCCGATCACGAGGAAGTGCCGGCCGGGTCGGTACCCACCTGGAAGCGCGCCTGAGCCTGCTGACTGGTGGCCGCTCGACCGCCAGTCAGGCGCTCCATCGCCTGGTCCGTCCTGTCGCACGCAATCTGCGGGCGTCTCGTGTCCGGCGGGACTTGCCACAGGCGGGTATGGCCCTGTAATGTGGTCAGCGACGTCTGTACTGCAATCTCTCAGTGCTGGTTGCGCCGCTGCAACGTCTTCACGCCGAGCGAGACATCGCCTGGCCCACGTCGTTGGGCCCGATGGACCAGCGGGAACGCTCCTGGCATCACCGATGATGCCTGCCCCGGAGCCGGTTTCCCGCATTGCAGAAAGGAGGCAGTGCCTGATGCTGCCGATTACTCCGAGGGCCGCCGCCAGCGGTAGCCCGTGCCCGATGCTCGCGGCCTGACCGGCCGCTGACTGCGCGGGCCAAACCGACACAGTCCACCTTCTCCCAATCGATTCTGCCGACCTGCCGGTCCGTCATCCGCGCACGATATTTCGTGGCGTGGTGATCGCATCGTGCCGGTTGCTTCTGTTCGCCCCCAGCGCGAACAGGGAGTTTTCATCATGACCACCGACTCCGACGCGAAAACGCGTCCCGGGCTCGACGGCCAGACCTTCCTGGTCGGTGAGCTTGTCTACATTCGTGCGGTCGACCCGGCCGATGCCGAGTTTGCGACCGCGCTTGCCGCCAGCCTGTTCCCCAAGTCACCCGACTGGCTGGAAAACTGGATCAAGGAAGACCTGCCGAAGGAAGAGCGGACCGCCTACTACACGATCGTGCGGAAGCGAGACGACCAACCAGTCGGGCGACTGCGCACGGTGCGGTACGAGCCGGTCACCAGCCTTTTCTCCTGGATCGACCCGCTGCTGGGCGAGCAGGGACAGCTGTACCTGGCGGAGGCCATGCGCCTCGTCTTGCCCTGGCTGGTCGACGAGCAGCACCGCGTCAACCTGCGGACCACGATTCCGGCGAACCAGCCGCTGGTGGCCGCTGCCCTGGAGGATGTTGGAGCGCGGCTGGTGGTGACGTTCCGCGACCTGTTCCGGACGTGGGGCGGCCGCTCCGATGGCCTGATGTACGAGTACCTCAACCGTGAGTGGGTCGAGCGGCTGGGTGACCCGGCCGACATCGAGTTGGAACGAACAGGCACGGGTGAGCCGCGCCCGGTGCAGCCGCCAGTGTTGCCCGAGGGTGATCCGCCGGCCAACGCCGTGCGGGTGGGAAAGCGGGTGTACCTGCGTCCCCTGACCAAGGCCGACCTCGAACAGGAGACCTTCTGGTCGATGCGCGACTCCGAGACCTTCTGGGATGCGGGGCGGTGGCCGGCCAGCGGGATCGCCTGGGCCGGTATCGAAGAGCGAAACCAGAAGGAAGAGCCGCCATCCTGGGTGCGGTTCGCGGTGTGCCTGCGCGAAACCGATGAGGTGATCGGTGCGCTGGGCCTCAGCGACATCAACTACCTGCACGGGTTTGCCGAAACCGAAAGTGCGCTCTCGCGCCCGGAGTACCGGGGGGGAGGGTATGGCACCGAGGCGAAGCAACTGCTGCTGGACTACGCCTTCAACACGCTGAACCTGCACTCGATCATGTCGTTCGTGATTTTCCCGAACACGCGGTCGGCGGCGGCGCTGCGCAAACAGGGGTACCGGGAGGCGGGACGGTCGCACTGGGCGTTCGCGTCGTTCGGCACCTATGAGAATTTCGTTGTTTTCGACCTGCTCGCCTCGGACTGGCGAGCCCTGCCCCGCGTCAGCGATGATGCGGGTGCCGAGGAGCGTGGCGCATGACCACCACCGAATCCCTGACTTCCGAAACCAAAGAGCCCGGCTACACCGGGCAGACGTTCCTGGTGGGCGAGCGCGTGTACCTCCGGCCGCTCGTCGAGGCCGATGCCGCCTTTGCGATGTCGTGGCGGCAAACGCTCTTTCCCCAATCGAAAGAGCGGACGGAGGAGTGGCTGAAAGACGAAGTTGGGAAGTCCAACCCGTGGGCTGGTCCGCTGCAGCTTGCGATCGTGCGCAAGGCTGACGACCGGATCGTCGGCTCGATCGAGGTGCAGGTCCATGGGCTCACGCACCTGGTGAGCGCGAAGGTCGATCGCCTGCTGGGCGAAACCGGCCAGGCGATGCGGGGCGAGGCGATGCTGCTGGCGACCGACTGGCTGATCAACGAGCGCGGCCAGGCGATTGTCCACACCGATGTGGATGCGGGCGATGAGACGTACCTCGAGGCCCTGCTGGCTGGCGGGTTCCGCGAATCGGCCCGGTTCCGCGAGATGTACCTGCACGAAGGAACGCGGACGGACCGGCTGGTGCTGGACTACCTCGGCCCGAAATGGGTAGCCAACCTGGGCGATCCGCATGAGACGGAATTGCCAAGGACCGGTTCGGGGGAAGCGCGCCCGGTGCCGCCGAGAGTCGAGGTTTCCGAGCAGGACCTGCCGAAGAACGCGGTGATGGTCGGTGAGCGGGTCTACCTGCGGGCCGAACAGCCGAGCGACGCCGTGCGTGCGGCGCTGCTGACGCGGCAGGAGACGGAGACCTTCTTCGACATTGGGCGTCACCTGACGGCGCAGACCCAGTTCGAACACTGGATCAAGAGCCATGAGAAGAAGACTCCGCCGGACTGGATCACGTTCGCAGTGTGCCTGCGGGAGAACGACCTCACCATCGGGTGGGTCGGCCTGCTCGATGTGGATTACCAGCACAGCTACGCCGAGAGTGGGTCCTTCTTCGGGGATGTCGCCTACCGGGGGAGCGGCTACGGCTCGGAGGCGAAGCAGTTGCTGCTGGAATACGCCTTCGATCGGCTCGGGCTGCACATGCTGCAGTCGTGGGTCTACTTTGCGAATACGCGGTCGGCGGCGGCGCTGCGGAAGCAGGGGTACAGGGAAGCGGGTCGGGTCAACTGGCTGTACAGCCAGGACGGCAACCTCGGGAACATGGTTGTGTTCGACGTGCTGGCCGAAGAATGGCGAGCGATGCCGCGAGAGGCGTGGAAGCATCCGGACAAGGGATAAGGTGGCCCGAGTTCACGGAGTGAGAAGAGGGGGGCCGGGGGCGGGGGGGGGGGGGGCGGGGGGGGGGGTGGGGGGG
>JAEZJB010000146.1 GCA_023415845.1 Chloroflexota bacterium
CGCTCTGGCCAGCTGTCCAGCCGCGATTCGGTGATGCTGAAGGATCCATCCGCCGCAGAGATCTCACTTCCCAGGCTGCCTCGCCAAGACCCGGCCATTGGAGCGGATTCGAGGTTTCGCGACTGAACCTGTCGCTTCGTTCGCATCGGAATGGCGGTATCCCGGCGCTTCCCCACCTGTCGCCGCCCCATCTCTCTCAGCCATCGACATCAGAAACGACCCTTCAAGCGAGAGAGGTACTCGATGCGGTTGTAAGGATTGAGGTCTGTTCGGCGGCGGAGAGGTGGAACGCCATTGACGGGCTGGTAATCCTGGAAACGGGTATCGAGATCGCCCCTGCCCTGGGTGACTCCCGGAAGCGCCTTGATCACCCGATCGATCTCGGCCGCCGGAATCGAGCCTCCGATGGTGACCGCGTCGCCCGTTACCGTCGACGACTGAACCTCCGCTCGATGGGTCGAGAGCAAATGAATGCATCCTCCGGCATGCTCAGCCGGAGCACGGAGTGCGAACACATGGACTGGCTCGCAGACGACGGTTCCGGCAGTCCTGACCGCATCGGCCATGACCAGGGCAGCCAGTTTCCGATAGTCAGCCGGAACCGACATCACCAGATAGATCAAGTCGGTCACCTCTACGTCGAGATCGATCACCGGCCAGCCATACAACCCCTGGGCGAGGGTCGACCGACCACCAATTTCCGCGGCATCGAAGAAATTTCGCTTGGCCTTTCCCGGCGTGTAGATCCAGGTTGGCTGATCACCCACCATGGGACGAATCCGAAATCCTACAGTGGCATAGAACGGCGGAACCGTCTCGCCAAAGATTTCGGCCGCTGCTGCCGGTCCAAGGAGCCGCTCGACACAGATCACCGCCGGTTCCCCGAAAGTCACCTCGAGGCCAAACCGATCAAGGAGGGTGCGCTCGACGACTTCTCGTTGTACCTCCCCGTAGAGATGGATGAATGACGAATGGTCCACTTCGTCAAAGCGGACGTCGATCAACGGGTCCTCGTCTGCGAGCGTAATAAGCGCCTGCCGCAGATCAAACACCTGGTTGGGAACAGCGGGCCGAACTTCGTATTCAAAGACAGGCGGATCGAACTCTGGCAGGCGCTCGAGGAGGGGTGAGCCAAGCCAATCACCAATCCGGGCATCAGAAAGCCCATTCACTCGGACGATGTCGCCAGATTGAGCTGACTTGGCCTGAAGTACTCGGCCATCTTGATGAGTCAGCAGTGCCGTCACTCGGGCAGGCTGGATATCAGCTTCGGCACCCACACGCACGATCTCCACGGTTTGACGCATCGCAAGACAGCCACGCCAGACGCGGCAGATGACTGACCGTTCGCCAGTTGGCGACCGCTCCACCTTAAAGACCTCCGCTGCCAGCGACTCTTCGTCATTCTTTGGCGTCGCAGCTGGAGCAATTTGAGGGAGTAGCTGGAGAAGGTCAGACACCCCAACGCCGAGGGCTGCCGATCCGAACACGACCGGCTGAAGTTGACCTTCCCGGAACTGGTGGGCAATGGATTCGCGGATCGCATCCGGGGCTACCACACCACTGTTCTCCACCCACTGGTCGAGGAGATGCGGCTCAGAGCGTCCAAGTATCTCGATCATTTCGTCGCAGACATCACGTTGCGTCAAATCTCGAGGGATGATCGTCGCATCGCGCGAACCGAGGTGATGCGCATCCACCAGCGGCAACGGGTTGGCTTCAAGTTCCGCGACCAATTCATCCAGCAGAGAATCGGCGCAGGCACCCGGGCGGTCGATTTTGTTGATGAAGATCACGCATGGCAGGTGTAACGATCGAATGGCGCGGTAGAGACGCCGGGTCTGCGGCTGCACTCCTTCAACAGCCGACACGACCAGGATGATGATGTCCAGGACGCGCAGGGCCCGCTCTACCTCGGCAATGAAATCCGGGTGGCCGGGAGTGTCGATGAGATTGACATTGAGGTCTTCTACCATGAACGACACGACCGCAGAGCGGATCGTGATGCCGCGCTCACGTTCGAGGTCGAGGTTATCGGTTTGGGTCGTGCCGCGGTCAACGCTACCGGGAGCAGCGATTACACCGGCACGAAAGAGAAGCTGATCACTGAGGGTGGTCTTTCCGGCATCGACATGCGCCAGGATGCCGACATTGACGATCCGCATGCAGAGCGAGTCCTTCGGTGAGGAGGCAATTTGCAGATTGGGGGATCGTGAAGACTGCCATGCCAATCACTCCTCGCTGGCGAGCATGCGAAATCGGTGCGCCCAGCGTAGGGGCGCACCTACCAAAACGTCAAGACGGTGAGAGAGGTTCAGAAGGGGTCTTCGCCGGATACTCGAGCCCGGCATCCCAATTGGCCGGGAGTGAAGGGATCGGCCAGGCGGGATCGGGGCGCCAGGCGATGAGCGAGCCGTCGAACGGCCAGGCGCGGGTCGAAGTCATGGTCATGATGCGCTCACCCTCGACGCGAACCGCATCCAGCAGGTCGGATTCCATCAGGCCGTGGGTGCGAGCCTCCTCCCATTCGTCCTCGTCCTTCCAGTGGGTGGTCAGATCTGGATCGATGACGACATCGAGGAGGTAGTCGGCAGAGTCGAAACCGCGCATGGTGCGAACAAGGGGTGCCTGGATATTGCCGTAATAGCCGACGAACTCGCCAGACTTGGCGTTCCAGAATAATGAGATGGCACTTAGCCAGCCGGACCTGGTCAGCACCAAGGCGTTGTTGCCGCGCCAGGTGAAGTCAGCCAGGCCGCCAATTGCGCGTTCACGATCGATGAAAGGCGTGTCCCGCGTCAGCTTCTGTCCATCGGCGGTCGCCTGCCCCTTCATCTTTGTGCCCACTGCGATGTACCAGGCGGTGTAATCGTCACCATCATGGACGACGGTGACGGGGAGGATCAGGTCTGCAGGGCGATTGCGGATGAAACGAAAGAGGATCTGATCACCGGGGTTCCAGTAAATGTTGCCTGACATGGTGTTGGGTATTGCTCCTTCGATTGCTTCCGGGAGTCGTAACTGACCCACGACGTAAACTTCCCAGGACGGGCAGGTGCGCTTCAAACGATGGCGAACGGCGATCCACTATACTTGGTATGCACCGGTTCATCCCGGATTTTCCCGCTGGCCATGCCGCAACTGCATCCAGCCACTGGCCGGCTTCCCGGCTGGCGGTCACCATTCCGCGCCGGGCCGATTACTACGGAGAACACCACCATGGTCGCGACCATGACTTCATTCCGAACCAACCTCGATGAGTTGGAGCGCCGTTCCAACGAACTCGACCATATGATGAGCGACCCAGCCGTCGCCACCAACCCCGAAACCTTGATGGAGTTGGGGCGCGAACGCGGTGACCTCGAAGCCGTAGTCAGTGCCTGGCGCAGGTACCGGGAGACGGAGTCGGCGATTGCCGAAACCCAGTTGATGGCCAACGACTCAGATCGAGAGATGGCCGAACTGGCCCAGGAAGAGCTCCGCCTCCTCCGCGCCGAACTCGACGACCTGGAAGCCGACATCCGCCGACTCCTGGTGCCAAAGGATCCCAACGACGACAAGAACGTGATTGTCGAAATCCGGGCCGGAACCGGTGGTGATGAAGCGGCGCTGTTCGCGGCGGACCTCTACCGAATGTACTCCCGCTACGCCGAACGGCAGCGCTGGAAGATCGAGATTCTCTCCACCACTGAAACCGACGGCGGTGGTTTTCGCGAGATCATCTTCGAGGTCAAGGGCAAAGGTGCCTACAGCTTCCTGCGCTACGAGAGCGGTGTTCATCGCGTCCAGCGCGTGCCGGCCACTGAAAGCCAGGGCCGAATCCACACGTCGACCGCCAGTGTGGCTGTGCTTCCGGAAGCCGAAGAGGTCGATATCCAGATCAACGACAACGACCTGCGAATCGATGTCTATCGATCGAGCGGCAACGGCGGCCAGAGCGTCAATACGACTGACTCTGCTGTCCGCATCACGCATTTGCCGACCGGCCTCGTGGTGACGTGCCAGGACGAAAAGTCGCAACTGAAGAACAAACTCAAAGCAATGACGGTGCTCCGCTCTCGCCTGTACGAGATCGAGCAGACCCGTTTGGCTGAAGAGCGAGGCGACGCCCGGCGATCGCAAATCGGTTCGGGCGAGCGGAGCGAGAAGATTCGGACCTATAACTACCCGCAGGACCGGATTACCGATCATCGGATCAAGCGCAACCTCAGCAACATCCCAGCAGTCATGAACGGTGAGATCGACGACCTCATCCAGGATCTGCGTGCAGCGGATGAGGCGGAGCGATTGGCCGATGCCGGACTGGCCGAAGCCGCCGCCTGATCCCGTTCCTGACAAACGAATACCAGAAGGCAGAGCGAATGGCTTACCACGAATCTGGTGAGCCATTCGCTGTTTTCGCATCCCCTCACACTGGAGAGGTGGTCGGTGAGGGACACCTGAAGGTGCCGTGCATTCCGCGTGTCGTGGGCCGATTGACAGACACTACTGAGGCGATTCCGCTAGAGCAGGGCGAGAATCCGGGTCGGGCCACCGGATGCAACCTGATGATTGGGAGCGCTGACGAACGCCCAGGCCCCACTCGCAGGCACGTCGCCGAGATTGGCGATGCCTTCGATGCCGTAGAGGCCGGCACTCAGGATGTTGATATGGGTCCCGAAGTCGGTCGAGTTGCCGGGGTCCTGGCTCAGGGTGTCGGAGGCAATGCCGACAGTATTGCGTTCGGAGACGAGAAAGGCGGAGGCCTCGGGGCTGTAGCCGGGATAGTGCATGACGCCGCTGGCATCGAGATTGACGAAGGCTTCGGCGTCATCGAAGCGGGATGACCAGCCAGAGTTCATGGCCACGAGTGCGCCGTCGGGGAGCGGGCCGTACTCGGATTCCCAGGTGAGGATGTCATCAACGGCGAGGGCGTAGTCCACATCCGCGTCCACGGCAGCCGTGATGTCGATAACGACGAGGGGGGCGATCAGGCTCGACGGAGCGATAAGGTCGGCGGTGGCGCCATTGGCGACGAAGTGAGCAGGAGCGTCGAGGTGGGTGCCGGTGTGCTCGTGGAAGGTGAGGACGTTGGCGTAGAAGCCATCGTTTTCAACGGTGACGACTGTCTCCATCTCGAACGTGGGGTTGCCGGGCCAGACCGGTGTGGCGGGCGAATTCGGATGGGAGAGGTTGACGACCTGGCTGAAGGAGATGGTTGCGGCTTCGGCGACCGGGGATGCTGCCGGCGTGGCGCCCTGGGCGAGGAGGAATGACGGATTCAGGGCGGCCGTTCCAGCGATCGCGCCGGCTCCGCCAAGCAGGTGGCGACGATTGAATGAGCGTTGGCCACTGCGGCGAAGGGCGGATTGAACGTGACGCATGACCTCGGGATCGCACATCGGACGACCTCCTGATCCATGGGGGGTTGGTGCAACCCGCATCACCCAACGGACCGGAGGGCGGAGCGCGAGTGGTCGCGACGACCTCCGGCGCTCCGCTGCGCGGCGATTGTTTCCATCCTACGGCACGACCCAGCGGTTTCGATACGTTGATCTGCGCCAGGGGAAGAGGTCGTACTCCGGTTATCCCGCTGGTCGTGACGGCGGGTCCAGATCGGCACCTCCACTGTTGGATCGGGGCACCAACCGGCAGATTTCGTCCAAGGGCCGATCAGGCGGGGCCGAGGGTGAACGGCGGGTACTGGTCCGTCACCAGGAGGACGGCGTAGGCGGT
>JAEZJB010000191.1 GCA_023415845.1 Chloroflexota bacterium
GTACGAACTCTTCAGGTCGCCCGCAAGATTTGCCTTTCAGGCACATGCAAGCAGATGTGTACTCTGGAACAATGTCTGTAATGAGAGCAACTAGACCGGTACGAATGGTGCCGCTAGGGGAGGAAGCAGTAGCACGACAGGTGACTTTACGAGTTAAGAGCGACGTCTCGAAGCACCTTGTCAGCTGCACTTCGTGCGGAGGAGATGACGTCGGGTATCCCTACACCGCGCAGCATCGTGCCAGTGATGGCGAGCCCTGGCACCGCCGCGACTCCTGATTCAATGCGCGACACGCGTTCGCGATGACCAATGACATATTGCGGCATGGCCAGTTCCCACCGTTGCACCCTGGTTAGTGTCGGCTCGATCCTTAGGCCCAGCACCTCTCGCATCTCGGCAATGGCGAGCTTGATCAGGTCAGCATCTTCCCGCTGCAGCACGGCCTCGCGCCCTGTGCGACCAAGGAAAACGCGAACCAGAGCCTGACCGGCCGGAGCCCGCCCACTCCATTTGGACGATACCCACGTCATCGCAGTGACGTCGCGACCTTCTGCACGAGGCACAACGTATCCGTAGCCATCCAACGCCTTGGTCACCTGTGTTTCCGGAAATCCGAGCGCGACAAGTCCACTTGACGAATGCTCAATTTCCGCGAGCGCATCGCTCACCCCGGGAGACACGTATTTCAACAGGGCGGACCCGACCCAGGCAGGCGTGGCCAATACGACGGCGTCCGCCCAAACTGGACTGGCGCAACCGCTGATAGACAGTTCGAATTGGCGGGATCCGAGATCATACTCGATTGCCTGAACAGCAGCACCGACGGTGATCTTGCCACCCAGCTGTTCGACCGCAGCCCGAGTCGCAGCAGGCAAGGTCTCCATGCCATTACGGAAGCTGACGAAACCCCTGGGGGTGGAGGGCTGAGCTGACTCGGACTGCTCTCGGTCTTGAGCAGCGATCGCCGCCACTAGCAAGCTCCCGTACTGCAACTCCTGAGCGGGAAGATTCGGGAAGGTAGCGTCAATACTCAGCCGTTCGCCATCGCCAGCATAGATTCCGGTCAGGAGCGGCTCGATCATCCGGTCCCAGGCTTCCTGCCCGTAGCGGCGGCGCATGAAGCTGGCGATGGATTCCTCACCCTGATCTCTTCGAACCGGGATTTCGGTTTCCCGGGCCAGCCGAGCCTTGCCCTCACTGGAGAAAAGGGGACTTTCCAGGATCGGCTTAAGGTCGCCGGGTACCAGGCCGCTCAACCCCTGTGGCAACGGCATTAACCCGCCATCTCGCATCACGAATGATTGGCGATTTTCGGAAATCGGGGAAATGGCCTGGCCGTCCAGACCAAGGTGGCGGCTGAGTCCGATAGCGCCCGGCTTGGAAGCCAGAAACGCATCCGGCCCGCGCTCGACGACAAAGCCGTCGACTTGGTCGGTTCGGAGCTTTCCACCCGTCTGCATCTCGCGCTCGATGACTTCGACTTCAAGCGCGGGATCAGATTCCAGCAGGAAGAGGGCAGAAGCCAACCCGGCGATACCGCCGCCGACGATTGCTACGCGAGTCACGGGTATCAGGCCGGTTGCTGCTTGAGCAGCCCGTTGTCATTGACCTCGTGCAAGACAAGATCTGCGAGCGCCTGCAGCATCAGGGGGTGATCGTTGAGCATCTCGATTCGCTCGAGGTGCATCCCTAGCTCCTCGGCCTGCTGCTTGAATTCGACGTCAATGTCGAACAGGATTTCGACGTGCTCACAGATGAAACCAATCGGACAGATGAGCACATCATTGACGCCGTCGGCATGCAGACGAGCGATGACTTCGCTGGCGTCGGGACCCAGCCAGGGATCGGCCGTCATGGCCGCACTTTGGTAAGCCCATTCCCACGGCTGGTTGGGGAAGCGTTCACGCAGCTTGGCAACCGTCTCCTGGAGTTCACGCTCATACGGGTCGTCCCACGTACGAATGCGCTCTGGCAGGCTGTGGGCCGTGAAAATGATTGGCACCTGGTCTCGTACATCTTCAGGGAACTTCTCAAGAGCCGAATTGATTCGATCTTCGAGAGCGTCGAGGTAACCTGGAAGCGTATTCCAGCTCTGGATCCCGTGGATTCGAATCGGACTTCCGGCTTCGGCTGCCCGCTTGAAGTAGGCTCCAATGCTCATCTGGGAATAGTGTGGGGCCATCACCAGGCCCACCGTGTCGGTCACGCCCGCGTTCTCCATCTCGGCGAGCGTGTCCTTGATGAAGGGGTGCCAGTGACGCATTCCGACCCAGACCTTCCAGGTCTGGCCCTCGGGAGCATTTGCGTTCAGTGCTGCTTCAATCCCGGCAGCCTCAGCATTGGTGAGTTCGAGAATGGGCGAACGACCGCCAATGAGCCGATATCGCTCGGTGATCTCTTCAACGACTTCATCGGAAGTGGGGCGGTGATGCCGAACGTCCAGCAAGTAGTCCCGGACATCGTCAAGCGAGTCGGGGCCGCCATAAGCCATGATCATCAGGTTGTGAGTGGCAGTAGTCATGGTTGCGTGACTGGATCGACATCCGTGGCGAATCCAGTCGTTCCTCCCGGTGAGAATGCCGGACACGCGCGGCATGGCACGAGCGCAGGTTGCGCCTGGAGATAACGAACCGGCCGTCACACCAGGGCAACGACCAGATCGTCAGATTGTCTTGCTACTGAGTACCATATTCAGGCGGAAAGGTGTGTCAGGAGAAGTCTGGCAGCCGATCGACAGTGGTGTGCCAGGGTGAGTGTTCGCAACAGGAGCCAGCGACGTGGACGAACCGAAGGGAAGAGATTCCTTCAAACTGACTTCAGTGGATGTCGTCTCTCTGACCGTCGTGACTGCAGGGATTCTGGTGACGACGATCTTGCTGGTCTGGATCCTGTTCTAGTCCGCTGACTGGGAATGCGAAAGCGGCTCCGTCCAGACGGAGCCGCTTTGATCAAAAGGGGCGACTAGCTGTAGACGCGGACCAGTAAGTGCGGTGTGCGTCCCTTGCGAGGTGTCGTGCTGGCGATGCCGGCCTTCTTTTCGGGGAATGCATTCGCCACCACCACCGTGCAGTCGACCAGCGCGCGAAGGACAACAGTGTCATTTCGCTCAGCGAATGAGTCCTTGACGTCCAGCTCACCGCGTTGCTTGACAACAACGTTCTTGAAGAAGTTGACCGGGTCGGCCACATCGCCGCCATCGAGGCCCGCGGCAGCCGCAACCTCGGCCAGGGCGGTAGCCGTGGACTCCTTGATGGCGGCCTTCGAGGTATCGCTGGGATCTACCGGGAGCGGCGAGGTCAGCAGGTCATGGCGAGCAACCGTGTCCTCAACCACCTCGAACATCGGAGCGCGGTGCTGCGAGTAGAGCCGGTCACCGACATTGAGGACCAGCGAGCCGTTCGACGTGATGGTGGTGGACGGAGAGAGCCGCTCGACCCGTCCATCCTTGCCCACAGCCGTGAAGGCCGCAACCTGCTTGCCTACAAGGTCAACGATCTGAATCAGTTGTCCCGACGAAACCTCAAACGCGGCCGCTGCCCCAACTGGCAACTGCCGGGCCGACACTGCACGTCGACCAACAAGCACATTCGTCATGGATCATTCCACTTTTCTGGCCGAATCCATCCGGCCGCGAGCCCAATTGACTGCTCACCGGGATTACCACAGAGGCATGCCAGTGCTGGCCGCCATTGTCGCAGGGTTGCTGC
>JAEZJB010000193.1 GCA_023415845.1 Chloroflexota bacterium
CGCATGCCCGGGAAGTTGAAGTCCTGCAACCAGGGTCGGACCTTGAGCGGATCGACGCCCTTCTGTTCAGAAAGGATCATCGAGATGCGAACTACGTCATAGGGGTAGTCGTTGGGCACCCCCGGCACATTGAGCGTGCCGTTTGGCCAGTGGGAGGGATAGATCATGGGACTGATGTAGTCGACGCGAGCGGCAACCTCGGGATAGTTCTGGCCGATCCCATTATCGTCATCCACGACGAGCGAATAGCCGAAGACGTCGGCCGACTGCCTGACACCCAATGGCGCAAGGGCGGCGCGAGAGAGATCGAGGAAGCCGTTGATCGAGTTTTCGCGGTTCGCCTGGGTGTTCTCCAGACCGAAGTCCATGGTGCTGAAATCGCCGTCGGTGGGAAAGCGAATGTAGTCGTACTGGATTTCGTCAAAGCCATACCCGGCGGCCTCGACTGCGAGCTCCACGTTGGCATCCCAGAGTTCGTGGACCATCGGGTTGACCCAGGCGACGCCATTGTTGTCCCGCCAGAGTTCGCCCGTCTGGTTGTTCATGACACCGAGACTGTTGTCGTACTGGGCGACCAGACCGTCCTTGAAGACGACGAGGCGGGCGATGGTGTAAATGCCTTCGTCCTGGAATCGCTTGATCAGGGCGGCGAGGTCCATCATCGGCTGGACCGTGCCGGCATCGTTGAAGAGCTTCACCTTCGAGTCGTAGAAGACGACCTCTTCCTTAATGTCGATGACGACCGCGTTGGCAGACGTCGTATTGATGATGTCGATATAGTTCTGGATGGCCTCATCGTTATAGGAGAAGTTGGGATTGAAGTAGAGGGCATTGATCTGCTGGCGCTCGAGCTGGACCTCCACGCGCTCACCGGAAATGGGTGCAGCCTTGTCAAAGTAGCCGGACGCCATGACCATGAGGTTGGACCCATCGGCTGGTGCATCGATCTGGAAGAGGCCATCGGCGCCGGTTACCGCGAAGGCCACTCCATTGGCGACGATCGCACCCTGAATGGGACTGCCTGACGCGTCAACCACCGTGCCTTCCATTCCGCGAATCCCGGTGGGAGTTGCAGCAGTCGAATTCGGCGCAACATTGAAGCTGGTGGGGGTGCTCGGAAGCTCCTCCAGATCAGCAGGAAGGGTTTCCTGGACCTCGACCTGTTGCGTGGGATCGAGTTCGGCTACCAATGACTGGCTCGTATCCGGGGGCTCGGGATCGTCCTCCTGGCCAAAGACCGAGATGGCTGCGGTCACCAGTAACGCCACGATGGCAAGAGGGAGGATCAGACTGTAGGTCCACGAAAGCCATGGAAGAGGGGCGTCAGGACGAATCGGGGGAGGGAATCCATGCTGGTTGGGCACGGGGGGAAGAACCTTGCGCTGGCGCGAAGTCGATTACTCGCGTTCGAGCATCGCCCGGGAGGCGATGAGCCACTCCAACGTGACCTCGCTATCATCGGGGGTAGAGGGTGGGCGATTCAAGGCAGGAACCCGTGGCAATGACGCGAAACTGGAAGCCAAACATCGCTTACAGCCTGGCTCGAAAGGGCTAGTGACTATTCTGGGCGCTCCCACCGAATCATCATTCATGACAAGAGGGCTGGAGCGAACGGCTCGACGCCGTCGTCCAACCCTCATCACCTGACGCGAAGTTCGGATCAGTAGCGGACCGTCACTCCGGCTTCTGCACCTTCAGTTTCGACTTCCTGGAAGCGCTGCGACGGCGCCCAGTCGAGCCGGTCGGCATCTTCCTTGAGAAAGCCAACCATGTAGCGAAGTTCGCTCGCCATGGCGCAGAACTGGAAGCCCTGGCCAATGCGAAAGTTGACACCCTCCGCGCCAGAGGTATGGATGCCTGTCGCGACGCCGTGGCGTTGACAGGCATCGCGGACCTGCATGATCGCGTCGACGAGTTCGGGAATGTCGCTTTCGAGGGAGACTCCCAATCCGAGCCCCATCGACGCTGCCAGGTCGTTGGGGCCGATGAAACAGGCGTCGACACCCGGTACGCTCAGAATCTCGTCGGCATTGCGCACGCCGTCGATGTGTTCAATCTGGAGGACCACGAGGACCTGGTCGTTAGCATTCCGGTAGTACTCGGCGCCAGAAGAGTCCCAGCTGAGCGCATGGCGCCCGCCGCCGACACTTCGATTGCCGTCGGGATAGTAGCGGGCAGCGGCCACGGCGCGCTCGGCTTCCTCACGGCTGTTTACCATGGGCACCACAACACCCCAGGCGCCCGCATCCAGGACGCGTTTGAAATTCTCGGGCGTGTTCCACGGAATACGGACCATCGGAGCGATGCCCGAGGCGGACATCGACGTAAACATCTGGGCCAGAGTGCGGATATCGACAGCGCTATGCTCGGCATCAACAACCAGCCAGTCGAACGGCAGGCGGCTGACCTGCTCGGCCGCTTCGGGAGATGGCAAAGCCAGCCAGGTGCCAATGGACGGTTCGCCGGCCTTGAGTCGCTGTCGGACATGATTGATGCGCATGGGGTGGGTCCATTTCCTTGACAGAACCTGACTGTCCTACGTCGTTCGCACGATGCATCACAACGCGGTTCTGCAGAACGTGTTTCGCGGCTACAAGGTACCAGAGCAGGCGAGTCCGGGGAAGAGGCCGAAGGCCACAGCCAGTTTTGATGATGGAATTGGGCCAGAAACCCGGACGATTGACACAGATCAGGCTTTCCTGCAATCCCTCAGGGTGCATGAGTGCCGCAACACATCGCGATAACGCGATACCAATGGGTCCGAATTGTGCTGGAACGCCGAGTATCCGATCGTTTCTTGTGAAGAATTTCCTAATCTTTACACCGCCCGTAGCGCAGACTACAAATACGCCATCGTTTCCTTCAGGCAATTGAATAAAGGCTGGTGAGGCCCGAGGCGGATATCCCGGATGGGATGACGGCGGACGCGTTGCCACAAGCAAGTCCGGCGCCAGCTTCGCGTAATGCGTATGAATCTCTTCGCTCGCGATCGCCGGAGGTGAGCATTTATCCGGCGCCGCAGATTCTGGCATTTCGGACAAGGTCCGAAGTGGAGCTCCCCGGCTGATGCAATCAGCCGGGGAGCTTCGGTTGGCAGGGTCAGTCGAGTCGACGTTCGCTCTGCCCATCGAAGAGATGCAGCCGGTCCGGGCGGAACGTGACCCAGACCTGTTGATCGACTTCGGTGTCGAATTCGGGATTTACCGTGGCGATCAGCATCGCATTGCCGGTACGAAGGTGGAGGAAGGTGATATCGCCGGTTGGCTCCACCGTATGCACTGCAGCTGGAAAGCTGGTTTGCCTGGCCTCATGCGAGACTTCTGTATCGCTCGGACGGCAACCGACCACCACCTCGCCACTTGGGGCGGCGTTAGCCCGAGCAGCGTTCCGACCCTCAAGAACCACCTGGAAGTCAGGCCCGATGACGGTGGTGAGTCCACCATCATTCGAGACCCTGCCGCGCAACATGTTCATCGACGGTGAACCGACGAATCCAGCCACGAACGTGTTTGCTGGCGTGTTGAAGACCTCGTCCGGTGAGCCGAACTGCTGCAGCCGTGATGCGCTCATGACGGCGATCTTGTCCGACATCGTCATGGCTTCGAGTTGGTCGTGCGTCACATAGACCACGGTTGCATTAAGTTCGGTGTGGAACCGCTTGAGTTCCGATCGCATCTGGACACGGAGCTTGGCGTCGAGATTGGAGAGCGGCTCGTCCATCAGGAAGACCTTGGGGTTTCGCACAAGCGCGCGTCCCAATGCGACTCGCTGCTGCTGACCACCGGAAAGCTCTCGCGGCCGACGATTCAGCAGGGGAGTAATGCTGAGAATTTCTGCGGTCTGGCGAACGCGCTGATCGAGTTCGGCTTTCGGGACTTTGCGCATCTTGAGAGGGAAGGCGAGATTGTCGTAGACCTTCTTGTTGGGATAGAGCGCATAGTTCTGGAACACCATCGCGATGTCGCGATCCTTTGGATCAAGGTCATTGATCACCCGCCCATCGACGGAAATGGTGCCATCCGAGATTTCGATCAGGCCGGCGATGAGATTGAGGGTGGTGGTTTTGCCACAACCAGACGGGCCAACCAGCGACACAAACTCGCCGTCATTGATGGTGAGGTTGACATTGTCGACGGCGATGACGTCGTCATACGCCTTTACGACGTCTTTCAAAACTACTTGCGCCATGCAGCATCCTCTCGGAATCGTGGACTCTGGACAGATGAGCGGATTGGGTTCAGGACTTGATTGCGCCTTCGGTCAGTGCCCGCACGAAGTACTTCTGGAGCACGAGGAAGAGCACCACTACCGGGACACTCATGATGAACGAGGCAGCCATCAGGCCCGGCCAGTTTGTGGAGTATTCGGCGAAGAATTTCTGCAGCCCCGGCGGCAATGTCAACAGCCTGTCGTTGTTCAGGAATGTCACCGCGTAGACGTATTCGTTCCACGCCTGAATGAATGCATAGATCGCTGTAGCGATGATGCCTGGCGACGAGAGTGGCATGACGATGAGGAAGAAGGCCTGAAACCGGGTAGCGCCGTCGATGCGAGCCGCCTGCTCGAGTTGCGGCGGAATGTTGTCATAAAAGCCCTTTAGGAGCCAGATCGAGAGAGGAAGCCCGAAGGTGAGATAGGTGATGATCAGCGAGGCGTGCGTATTCACCAGGCCGAGTCGCTGCATCAGGATGAAGAGCGGGATCAGGAAAACCACCAACGGAAACATGTTGCGGACAAGGATGGTGAAGAAGAGACCATTCTTGCCGGGAAAGCTGAAACGCGAGAATGCGTAAGCAGCAGGGACTGCAACGAGCACTCCTAGAATAGTGGTGGCAAACGAAACCCAGAGACTGTTTCGCAAGTAGAGCAGGAATTGCTTCCCCAAGTCGCTGTAGGGCGATAACAACTCACGATATTGCTCCAGCGTCGGATTGGCCGGGATCCAGACAGGCGGCTGCTGGAGTGCCGCCAATTGGCTCTTGAGTGACGTCGACAACATCCAGGCCATTGGGATCAGGGTGTAGGCCAGGAGGAAGAGCATGAACACCCAACCAACGATGGTTTCAGGGGTCAGGCGCTGGCGAAGTGTCTTGCGTCGCCTTGGGTACGAAGCCTTCGTGCTCAATGGACGCTCCTTCCCTGATTGCCGCCGGTGAGGGCCTTCACGTAGAAGTAGCCGATGCAGAGCATGAAGAGGAACAGGATGACGGAGAACGCGGAGGCCAGACCGAATTGGAGATTGCGGAAGGCCAGCATATAGATCTGGACGATCCAGATCATCGAGGCGTTGGCAGGGCCACCTCCGGTCATGATCCAGGGCAGGCCGAACGAGTTGAGATTGGTGATCAGGAGCAAGAGGAGCGTGATCACCATGACGTTCTTGACCTGCGGCACGGTGACGTGAAGGAACTGGTTCCAGGAATTGGCGCCGTCCACTCGAGCCGCACGCAGCAGTTGCTGGGGGACGGTTTGCAGTCCGGCAAGCATCATGATCATGACGAACGGGAATTCCTTCCAGACGTTGACCATGATCAAGCTGGGCATCACCCAGGTCGTGGAGTCCAGGAAAATGATGTTGGAATCGATCCAGCCCCATTTCTTGAGCATGCCACTGATGAGACCGTAATCGCTATGCAGAATCCAGCGCCAGACATAGGCGGCGGCAACAAAGGAGATAACCCACGGAATCAGCAAGATTCCGCGAACAATGCCACGACCGATGAAATCACGATGGATGACGATGGCCGCCCCGAAGCCAATGACGAAAGCGAAGAAGGTGGAGAAGATCGTCCAGTAAAACGTATTCCAGGTGATGTCCCAGAATCGTTCACTCCTGAGGAGCGTCGTGTAGTTCCCAATACCATTGAAGGTGCGGGTCCCGGTGAACGGATCATCCTTGAAGAAGCCGAGGTAGACCGTATAGACAAGCGGGTATCCGATGACGATTACCATGACGAGCAATGCGGGAAGCACATACAGATAGTCAGCCCAGTTCCGGCGCATGCGTGACAACACGCTCGGAGAGGGTGGGGGAGTGTATGGCCGGACGATGGATTCGGTAGACGGAGCAACAGAGCTGGGGGCGGATTCGACCCGACTCATGAATCTGTCTCGCTTTCAGTGAACCCAGGCTCCACCAGGAGGTGGAGCCCGGGCTTCCTGACGTGCACTTCGGTCTCGTGAGGGGTGCGCCCTAGAAACCGCCTCCGATGAGGGTCTCGATTTCCTGAGCGGCGTTGTTTGCTGCCTCCTCGACGCTCATGGTTTCAGTGAGCGCGTTCTGCAACATGTTGGGGATGATTTCGTTCATGATCTGGTTGGCCTGAGGAATCACCGGGAAGGGGATACCGTAGGGCAACATCGAGGTCGTGACGTCGAGGAAGGGAATCGACTCAAGACGCTCTTTGTTCCAGACCGTTTCGAAGCCCTGAAGATTCCCGGGATTGGAACTCACCCAGGCATTGCGAGTGGACCATTCGGGACCGGTCATGAACGCGACGAGCGCTCGAGCTGCCTCCATGTCGACTTCGCCGCCGTGGGCGTTGTCGGCAAAAATGTGAATGTTTGAACCACCGAACACTACGGCGCGGCGAACTGGACCTTCGGGGATCAGCCCATAGGCCATGTTATCGACCATTTTGGCGGCGAATTCCTTGTCTGCTTCACTTGCCGCATCTGCCTTGGCGCGGAGCGCAGCATATTCGGACGGGTGACTGATCATCATCGCCACCTCGCCGGCCATGTAGAGATCCTGGTTTTCAGTCTGGGTATTGGTGAGCGCAGACGCGGGAGCCGACTTGTCGGTCACGTAGATGTCGTATGCCCACTGAAGAGCCTGGATTCCACCCTCGTTGTTGACCATGACCGTCTTGTAGGTGGGATCCGGCTCTGCTTCATCAAGAGCGCCCGAGCCGTACGCCCACAACACCGGCATGAAGCGGAAGGGGGTATTTCCTGCGTTGACGCGGGCGACGAGGCCGTAACCGGCCTTGCCCGTGTTGTCCTTGATCTGCTTGGAGAATGTCCGGACTTCTTCCCACGTGGTGGGTGGTGTTTCGGGATCAAGGCCGGCTTCCTCGAAAATGGCCTTGTTCCAAATGAACGCCATGGTTTCGTTATTGGTAGGGATACCCCACAACTTGCCATCGTAGGTTACCGACTTGAGAGCGCCTGGCCAGAACTGTTCTGGAACGTAGTTGAACTCACCCAGATCAATCTCCCGGAGCTGGCCACGGGCGGCAAATTCAGAGCCCCAGAGAATTGGCAGCTTGGCGACGGCGGGTGCAGCCGAACCGGTGGCGGCGGTGCGGATCTTGTCCAGGAGATCGTTATATCCAACATTGAGGAGGTTGTCGCCAAGATCAAGTGGGATGTTGGGATAAGTCTCACCCCAGGCTGTCCACAACGCGTCGTTGATCTCGAGTTCGAGCGGGGGCGTCGCTTCCGTTGGGCCGACCCACCAGTATGACGTCTCACCGGCGTAGTCGAGAGGCGTGATTTCCGCGACCTCGGCGGCAGTGTCGACCTCGAGCGTGCCAGCAATCTCATTGATAT
>JAEZJB010000113.1 GCA_023415845.1 Chloroflexota bacterium
TGATTCGCGAGTTGGCGGGCCGCGATCGTCGTTGGCACGCCTTCTGCCGTCTCCCCGAGATTGGCGAGGATCGTCTCAAGAGGGAGACCACCGGCAAGGCCCACGCCGACGCGGTGATTTCGCGAGAGGGGACTGGCACAGGTTGCGATCAAATCACCCATGCCGGAGATTCCGGCAAAGGTGGCAGCCTCCGCGCCCATCGCCACACCGAGCCGCGTAATCTCGGCCAGACCTCGAGTGATGAACGATGCCTTGGCGTTGTCGCCAGCAGACAATCCGTCGGCCATGCCCGCACCGATCGCGATGATGTTCTTCAACGCCCCACCGAGTTCCACGCCGATAACGTCGTCGCCTCGATAGACCCGGAAGGTCGGACCGTGAAGGATCCGGACGAAGGTTTCGGCCACCTCCACGGTGTCGGAGGCGACCAGCGATGCCGCAGGCTTTCCCATGGCTATTTCGGTGGCGAGATTGGGACCGGATAGCGCGGCCAGGTCCACGTTTCGCCCGAAACATTCGGCAATGATCTGGGTCGGCCGCTGGAGAGTCCGCGTCTCGATGCCCTTGGCGACGCTCAACACAGGCAGGGTGGCAAGTCGATCGCGCCAGCCTGGCAGGGATTCCCGCATTTTCTGCACCGGGATGGCGATCACGGCGGCGGTCACCTCAGGTGGAACCTGATCCTGGTTCCAGACCACCTGTATGTCCCGTGGAATGTCGATCCCGGGCAGCGATCGGGGATGCCGACCGGTCTCGGTGATTTGTCGCGCCAGTTCGGCTCGATGCGCGACGAGCGTCACCCGGTTGCCGGCGCGGTGCGCAACCAGACCGAGTGTCGTTCCCCATGCTCCAGCGCCCAGAATGGCCACGTGATCCCGCGTTGACATGCCTCATTCTGCCTCCGTAGACTGCCCGGACGCCGAATCTGCGAGCCGTCGCCGTGACGCGCTTCGGTTCCGACCACGAGACACTACGGAGAATGGTGCCATGGACCTGCAACTGCCGCTCGATTCACTTGCCATCAGGAGCCTGATTCCCCACCGGTACCCTTTCCTGCTGGTCGATCGAATCATCGAATTGACCCCAGGTGAGCGGGCGGTCGGCCTCAAGAATGTCTCTGCCAACGAGCCGTTCTTCGAAGGGCACTTTCCGGAGTTTCCAGTCATGCCCGGCGTCCTGATCGTGGAGTCGATTGCCCAGGTCGGCGCGGTGGCGATGGCCGCCCATCCCGACAATGCTGGCAAGCTCGCCCTCTTCGCCGGCATCAACAACGTTCGCTTCAAGCGCCAGGTCAAACCAGGCGACACACTCCTCATTGAGGTTGAGATGGGGCAGGTGCGGCGGAACATTGGCACCGGCTCCGGCGTCGCTACGGTGGACGGTGAAATTGCCTGCAAGGGGGAGTTCATGTTCGCGTTCGTCCCAAACCAGGCCAAGGGCTCGGCGTCCTGATCTTCACCTGACTTCAGGCGGGTCGGTCCGCCGAATCGGGCAAAGTACACTGTCGGGAAGAAGTGCTTGCACGGAGCCTGGAATCCGTGCGCATCGAAGGAGGTCGTGACATTGTCGTCCTCGGGTAAGACCCTCGGGTTGGTTCTGATCGGTGTAGGCCTCGCCATCGGTATTGCCGTGGCCGCCTGGGCGGCTGCCGCCTTTTCCGACGGGTCGACCAATAAATCGGGCGCCGTGTTTGGGATCGTCCTGGCCCTCATCTTCATTGTGGCGCCGCTGGTCGGTGGCGGCATTTTTATCCTCAGCAAGGGCCGGGCTGAAGAAAAGGATCTCGCCAAGGTTCGCGAACAGCGCAAACTGCTCGACATCGTCAAAACCCGTGGCCAGGTTCAGGTCAGCGATCTGGTGCTCGACCTCAACACCACCACCGCCGGCGTCCAGTCGATGCTTGTCGATCTCGTCGGTCGTGGATTGTTCTCGGGGTATGTCGACTGGAACAAGGGCGTGCTCTACTCCGTCGATGCCGCGCAACTCAATGGCCGGAAGACCTGCCCGAACTGCGGCGGGCAACTTGAACTGGCTGGCAAGGGACTGATCAAGTGTCCGTATTGTGGAGCCGAGATCTTCCTCTAGCCGCTGTTCCGAACAAAGGATGACGCTGATGCACAGGATCGAGCGCAAAATCCGTGACACGCTGAACGCAGTACCCGGGTACCGCGGCTACCGGTCCCTCGAAGACCGGCGCGATGACGATCGTCGCGTGCGGGAAACGATCTCCACCGAAATCTCTGCCGCCGGGGACATGGTTACCAGTGCTGGCGCAAAGGCCGTCGAGGCGCGAAAGCTCAACCAGGTTTCCGCCATCGAGCGCCTGGCAGGTGACACGCGGCATCTCTCTGACCGGGTTCGCTCGGCCACCTACGGCTACGGCGGGCTCTTCAGTTCCCGGGACGTCTCCGCGGCCGTCCTCGACCAGATGAAGCAGTTCGACGACGCGTTCCTCACCGAAGCGGCGTCTCTCCAGGAGATCGCCCAGACGATCGCGGCTGCCACGCCAGGTGAAGCCAACATCGAGGCCTACGGACAGGAACTTGACCGACTCCAGCGGCTGTTCACCGAGCGTTCGAAAATCGTCGATACCGCTCAGCCATCCCGCGATGCGGAAGTCCTCAACCTGCTTGAGCCGCCCGTGCCGGCAACCATGTCGGCGGTCGTCGGTCTTGCGCGGCGAGACGCGCTCTCGATCCTCGGCGACAACTACATCGTCGACGCGGTCATGCGAATCGGCACCGGTGACGCCGCCATCGGCCTCGCTCGCCTTGGGCAGAACGAAGATGGCAAGTATGTCTGGCTGCTGGGGGGTGATGTTGCCAGCGTGCCGACCGCGCTGCTCGTCCAGGGCGACGGTGCCGCTCCGGAACCCGGCTCCGCGTCATCCAGCGGCACTGCCTTCATCCAGACCGAGCAGGATTCGCGAGATGACGTGCCGGTCCGCTACGGATTGGGTAGTGGAAGTGGCGCCGCTATCACCTTTTGGTACACCATAGGAAATGACACCCGGGTCTTGGTCGGCGATAAAGTTGCCGAAAACGATATTCAGGTGTTTGGCCAGGCTTAGCGTCAGCACACAGGAGAAACGACCATGGGTATTCTCGACCGCATGTCCCGTCTGGTTCGCGCCAACATCAACGACCTCCTCGATCGGGCCGAAGACCCGGACAAGATGATCGACCAGATCATCCGCGACATGCAGACCAATATCACTGATGCTCGCCGCCAGGTCGCGGCCATGATCGCCCAGGAAAAGGAACTCGAGGCCGACCTCAAGGAGTCGCAGGCGCTCTCCAACGAATGGAACGAAAAGGCCAAGCGTGCGGTGGCGGCCGGCAAGGATGACCTCGCCCGCGAAGCCCTCCGCCGCAAGCGCGACTCCGACGAAAACCTCGCGGTCTACAAGCAGCAGCACGAAACCCAGGAGCAGACGGTCGCCAAGCTCAAGTCTCAGCTTGCCCAGCTCGAATCGAAGTACCAGGCGACCCTCAGCCAGCGCGATGCCCTGATCGCCCGCCAGAAGCGTGCCGAGGCCACGAAGAAGGTCGTCACCCAGTCGTCGGCGGCCGTCAGTTCGCTCGGCGAGGGGCTCAACGCCACGTCCGAACTCGACCGGATGGAAGCCAAGATTCGGCAGACCGAATCGGAGGCCGCGGCCTACCAGGAACTCGAGTCGGAATCGATTGATGCCCAGTTCCGGGAACTCGACTACGACGTGGACATCGAGTCCGCTCTCGAAGCCCTGAAGTCTGGCGACAGCGCCCCGGCTGGCGAACTCGCCGCGGGAACCGAGACGGCTCAGGACGAGAGCACCATCAGCAACGGCTAGGTTTGTCGGAGACGAGGCGTCCAGCGTGATGGACGCCTCGTCCTGCATTCAGGGAGGTCACCATCGTGGCCATCATCGATGTCATTGAGTATCCCAACGAGGGTGCCAACGTTCTCGTGCACCGCGTCCCCGAGAACGACTCGGGCGAGTTTCGGCTCGGGTCGCAACTGATCGTGCGCGAGAGCCAGCGCGCCATCTTCGCCCGCGACGGCAAGGCGCTCGATGTGTTCGGCCCCGGGCGATACACGCTCTCGACGAACAACATCCCCCTGCTCGGCGGGTTGATCGGCCTGCCGTTCGGCCAGAGCCCGTTCAAGGCCGAAGTCTATTTCGTGTCGATGCGGGAATTCACCGACATGAAGTGGGGGTCGGCCCAGCCGCTTGTCTACCGTGACACCGAACTCGGCATGATCCGCCTGCGCGCCTTCGGCACCTACAGCATGCGCGTCGCCGATCCCCAGTTGTTCGTCGCCCAGCTGGTCGGGACGCGGGGATCGTTCACGACCGCGCAGGTCGAGGATTTCCTCCGCAGCATCATCCTCAACCAGTTCAATGACCTGCTTGGCGATCTCCATACGTCGATCCTCGACCTGCAGGGTGCCACGAAGGAACTGGCCGACGCTGCCCGGTTGTCACTGGCAGACGCCTTTACCCGCTACGGTCTTGAGCTTACGAGCTTCCAGATCAGCGCAATCACGCCGCCCGACGAAGTCATGGCCCGGATCGATGAGCGCTCGGGCATGGCGGCTCTGGGCAATCTGGACGACTACACGCGCTTCCGGACGGCCGAGGCAATCGGGGATGCCGCCAACAATCCGGGGGCTGCTGGCGACCTGACTGGCGCAGGCGTCGGCATGGCCGCAGGTGTTGGCATCGGACAGGCGATGGCCGGTGCGCTCCGCGACAGCCAGCAGGCTCCGGCCGCCACTCCCGCTGCCGCCACCCAGGCCTGCCCGAACTGCAAGGCACAGATTCCTGCCGGGTCGAAATTCTGCCCCGAGTGTGGCACCAATCTTGCTGGGGTAACCTGCAAGGAGTGTGGTGCCCAGAACGCTCCCGGCGCGAAATTCTGCAATAACTGCGGCAAGCCGCTCGGATAATCAACCGGGCTGATTCTGTCCCGTTCCACACGGTCGGCTCCTCGGGGAGCCGGCCTTGTGTTTTGTTCGGAATTCCATCGTATCCACCTGAATTCATGCGGGGACTTTGCGCCGATAGCGTTGCCAGGAAAACCCGAAACTACGGGAAAATCATGGTATAATTAGCTGTTGGGCTCACGCCTATCCCCCACTGAATCAGGAGCCATTGCCCGTGGAACGAGGAAGCGTACGAGTTGCCAGCATCGAGAGCGAGATGCGGCAATCCTATCTTGACTATGCGATGAGCGTGATCGTCTCACGCGCCCTGCCAGATGCCCGTGACGGGTTCAAGCCTGTCCACCGCCGCGTGCTCTACGCCATGCACCAGATGGGCATGAGGTCCACATCGCGTTATCGCAAGAGCGCCGGTATCGTGGGCGAAGTCATCAAGAATTGGCACCCCCACTCCGACACCGCCGCCTACGACACCCTCGTTCGCATGGCCCAGGACTTCAGCCTTCGCTATCCGCTCGTCGATGGCCAGGGGAACTTCGGCTCGGTCGATGGCGACAAGGCTGC
>JAEZJB010000221.1 GCA_023415845.1 Chloroflexota bacterium
ATCGCCTCCGGAATCAATGCGAGGGCCACGAGCAGCCCGCTGATCAGGTCACGCGGAATATTGCCGAACCACTCGGTTCGGTACTGGGCAGGCGACATGGGGTGTCTTTCAGGAAATCGAGCAGGCGCGCGGATCGGTGCGCCGCAGGCATTCTTGCCCATTGCCGGGAAGGGAGCAACTCGGTTCGGGCCGGGGCCTCTCGACGCGACATTGCCTGGTTGAGCACGTTCTGCCATCGGCGTGTGAGACTGCAGGCGTTATCGATGGCTGGTCACGCCCACCTGCTCGCACATCTCCAGCACAGGACAGGTCGAGCATTTCGGGCGCTCCCCGGTGCAGATATGCTTGCCAAACGGCACGAGCAACCGGTTGATCTCGATCCGGAAGCGCTCCGGGAGAATCTCCTCCAGCGCGACCATCGTCTTCTCGGGGGTCGTCGTCCGGACGTACCCCCACCGGTTCGTCACCCGGTGGACATGAATGTCGACGCTGATCACCGGCACGCCACAGGCGACACCAAGCGTCAGGTTGGCGCATTTGGGCCCAATGCCCGCGAACGACTGCAGGACCTCACCGTCACACGGAATCTCTCCGCCGAATTCCTCCTGCGTCCGCCGCGCGATCTCCTTGATCTGCACGGCTTTCCGCGGCGCGAACGTCACATCGCGAATGGCCTGCTCAATCTCGGTGATCGGCAGGTCGATCATCGCGCCGGGGGTGCGGGCCAGGGCAAAGAGCCGTGGCGCTGCCTTCACAGACACCTCGTCACGCGTCCGCACCGAGAGCAGGCACGCAATCACCTGCTCGAACACAGTGTCGTAACCTGCCTCCGCCAGTTCGAACATCGCTGCCGGCGGAAACGGTGCCACGGCGTCGGCCACCTTCTGCATCACCACGTCGATGTCGAACAGAGTCTTGGTCATCGCTGTCCTCCCGGCCCTCAGGCTTGCCGTGCCATGGCACCATCATTTCGCTGGCCTGTCACTGCCCCGAAAGGAAGCCCCGTCATGGACCACCTCGCCACTGCGCCACCCGAGGTCCGCGCGATCGTCGACGAGCTTCGTCGTGGGATCACCTCCGCCCTTGGTACCAACCTTGTTGGCCTCTACCTTACCGGGTCGCTGACCTATGGCGACTTCGACCCTGGCTCGAGTGATATCGATTACCTGGCGGTGCTTCGACGGCCACTCGCGCCGCCGGAGCGAGACGCCCTTGCCGACCTGCACCGCGAGATCGGCGAGCAGTACCCGGCCTGGCGCGAACGCATCGAAGGCTCCTACGTTACCGCCAGCATGCTCCTATCCGTCGAGCCGCCTGCCGAACCTCGTCCCTACGTCAATGGCGGTACCTTCTGGGATCCTGAACCGCGCTACGGCAACGAGTGGCTCATCAACCGATATGCGCTCCAGGAATGCGGCATCGCCCTTGCCGGACCGGCATTCAGCGACCTCGTGCCACCGGTATCGGTCACTGACGTGCGCGCCGCCTCTGCCCGCGATCTGGTCGAGGAGTGGCTACTGCAACTCGATGATCCCGCCTTCCTGCCCGATAGCCACCATCAGGCCTACGTGACATTGACCATGTGCCGCATCCTCCACCGCCATGCCAACGATGAGGTGGTCTCGAAGCGGCAGGCGGCGGTCTGGGCTCGCGACAGGCTTGAACCTCGCTTGCAGGACCTCATCGATGCCGCACTTGCCTGGCAACATGGTGATCTGCTCGACCACCGTGACGACGTTCGGGAGTTCGTGGCCCTCACGGGCCATCTGCTCTCGGCGCCGGAGTGGTCGCAGGCTGCTGGACAAGCCGATGGGACTGGGAGACAAGCGAACGAGCTGCCAGGCGAGGATAATGCAAGGTAGTTCGGACCGCTGAACGTCCCACTCCACTCTGAAAGGCTCTTGCTCATGGCGGACCCATCTTCTCGATCCAGACGATTCTCTCGCCGCACGGGCCTGCAGGCCGGTGTGCTCGCCACCGCCGCCACGGGCATGGCTGCCGTTTCCGGTTTCGCCCAGGAGGCCTCACCAGCGGCATCGGCACCCGCAGGCATCACTACCAGCGGTGTCGAAGCCGCTGTGGCCGCCATACCGGCCTACATCGAATCACTCATGGATGAGACGGGCGTGCCAGGGATCGCCATTTCGGCTGTCTTCAACGATGCCACGGTTTACGCCGCCGGGTTTGGCGTGCGCGAAGTAGGCGTCGACGGCGCGGTTGATGCCGACACGGTCTTCCAGTTGGCCTCCGTCTCCAAACCGGTTGGCGCCACGGTCGTCTCCTCGATGGTGGGAGAAGGGCTGTTCACCTGGGACACCTCGCTCGCCGACCTGGGCTCGACCACGATTCTCAGCGATGCCTGGGTGTCGGGGGAAGTGACACTTGCCGACCTCTACTCGCATCGCAGTGGCTTGCCCGACCACGTCCTCGATGTTTACGAGGATCTGGGGGCGGACCGTGATCAGGTCCTGCACGCTCTGCGCTACGTCAACCTCGTCGGCCGCTTTCGCGATTCGTACGCCTACACCAATTTCGGGCTGACCGCGGCTGCGGTGGCTGCCGCAAACTACTCTGGTTCTACCTGGGAGGAAGCGTCGGTCGCTCGCCTCTACGAGCCTGCCGGCATGACCCGCACGACCTCGGTCAATGCCGAATTCGTCGCGATGGACAACCGCGCAGTCGGTCACGTGCTGGTCGATGGCGAATGGCAGCACGTCTTCGATCGTCAACCGGACGCCCAGTCTCCCGCCGGTGGGGTGAGTTCTTCCGCCAACGACATGGCACGCTGGATGCGCCTCGAACTCAATCTCGGTGAACTCGACGGCACGCAAATCCTCGCGCCAGAGGGTTTGCAGCAGACTCGCATTCCCCACGCCATTTCCCAGATGCCGGAGGATCCTTCCACCGAGCGCGCCGGATTCTATGGCCTTGGCTGGAATGTCAGCTACCAGGCCAATGGCGAGGTTCAGGTTGGCCATTCCGGCGCCTTTGCCTCCGGGGCCGGCACCACCGTCTACCTGCTGCCGGACGCCGGTCTCGGCGTCACCGTCCTCACCAACGCGTTCCCGCTGGGGGTGGCCGAATCGATCGCGCTGACGTTCCTCGACATCGCCCGCTATGGTGAGCCGCGGTTCGATTACTTCCCGATCCTCAAGCCGATTCTGGAGCGAGACGCGGCTCCGTTGTACGGTAACGATGTCGCCTCGCCACCGGAAGAGGTCCGGCCGCCAGCCGCCCCCGAGTCCTACCTCGGCACCTACGAGAGCGATGTCTTCGGGCCGCTTGACGTTGTCGAGGATGGCGAGCATCTCGCCATGATCCTCGGTCCGGTGGGCATGCAGTTCCCGCTTGCCCATTATTCGCGCGACGTCTTTACCTACATGCCGCCGGGCGAGAACGGTGGTGTGGAGAGTGCGGTTACCTTCACCCTCGGTGCGGATGGCATCGCCACGCAGGTGGTGCTGGAGAACCTGGATCTTAACGGTGCGGGTACCTTCACCCGCCCGTCGGCCGAGGGCGCGGAGTAGTTCGGCCGGCTAGGTTTCCTGGGAAGATCCGTTGGCTTCCCCCTCCATTGGGCCCGGCGCAGCGAGGTGGCCGCCGCCGAGTCCCGCATCACGGAGATGTTGCGCCCCCAGGTTCCGCGCCAGCACCGCCAGACCGGCCAGGTGCGCCTGCAATCCAGCCGTGCTGGCGCAGCAGTCGACGTATACCTCCGGCACGATCGACAGGTCGAAGAGGTCCATCGCCACCTTCAACACGCACATGTCTGTGTCGATGCCGACGACCGCGACCCGTGTGACGCCCTCCTGCACCAGATGCTCGCCGAGGCCGTCGGGCAGGCCGGCATAGCCCGACTTCTCAAAGATCCGGTCCTCGTCCGCCAGTTCGAGTAGCTGGTCGGCCAGTTCGGTTTCGGGCGCTTCGGCGCAGGCGTCCCATTTGAGGATCTGCCGAAACGCTGACCCTTCCACATTGACGAACCGGGTGTAGTAGACCGGCTCGAACGATTGCGATTCGATCAGGGTTACGATCCGGTCCGGGAGGTGGGCCGTGAAGTCATTGAGGAAGCCATTCTGGACATCCACAACCAGCAATGGAGTAGTCATGCAGTGCCTCCGCTCGACAGGTTGAGCCAGTCGCGTTATGGGCTCACGACTGGCTCGGGAAAGGAGTGACCTGCGGGGTTGCCCTAGAAGGTTTTGGCCCCCTGCACTGGCAGCATGATCGAGTAGAGCGACGTCGTTCCGCAGATGAACAGGCGATTGCGCTTCGGGCCTCCGAACACCACGTTCGCCACCCCTTCCGGCACCAGCACCTTGCCGAGCAGGTTGCCACCCAGGTCGATGCAGTGCACACCGTCACCTGCACTGGTCCAGATTCGGCCTTCGTCATCGAAGCGGAACCCGTCGAAGCCGCCAACCGTGCATGTGGCCAGAACGTCGCCACCGCTGAGCGTACCGTCGTCCTCCACGTCGAAGATGCGGAAGTGGCGTGTTGCCGCGCTGCCGGTATCCGATATCACCAATTGGGATTCGTCCGGAGTGAAGGCGAGTCCGTTCGGGCGGTCGAAATCATCGGCTACGATGGTGATCTCGCCAGTCTGGCCATCGATTCGGTACACGAAATTGCCGTCCTGCTCGACCGGCGCCTTGTGTCCCTCGTAGTCGGAGTCGATCCCGTATGGTGGATCGGTGAACCAGATCGATCCGTCCGACTTCACGACCACGTCATTGGGCGAGTTGAGCGGCTTGCCGTCGAACTGGTCGGCCAGCACGGTGATCGAGCCGTCGTGCTCGGTGCGCGTGACGCGCCGGTTGCCATGTTCGCACGACACCAGTCGACCTTCGCGGTCCACGGTGTTCCCGTTCGAGTATCCCGCCGGGTTGCGGAACACTCCGGTCACCCCCGTCGTTTCATCCCAGCGCAGCATCCGGTCGTTCGGAATGTCGCTCCAGACGAGGGATCGCATCATGGGGAAGTAGGCTGGTCCTTCTGCCCACCGACATCCCTCGAACAGTTTCTCGACCCGCGCGGAGCCTTTGATCAGGGAGCCAAACGCCGGATCGATGATCTCGTAATCACTCATGGCCATCTCTGGTCCTCCTTGGTTCTTGTCCCCGATTATCCAACCAATTGGCGGAATGCAGCTTCCGTTCACGACCACCCGGCGCGAGCGTGAGCGACCTCCCGTTCCCACGGCGCCCGTCACCTGCCGGGTCAGCGGACTACTTGTCAAGTGTCGACAGGTAATCCCATACCCAGCGGGAGGCGTGCGACATCGCATCCACTACTGCCGGAATGTCGTCCTGATCGCGGCTCATGAAGGCGATCGCGTAGCTCACCTCCGGCGAGTACACGATCCCGACGTCGTTCTTGACACCACGGAGGGAACCGGTCTTGTGGGCAGTTTCGATCCCGGCGTCGGTTGGCAGCCGGTAGGGGATGATCGAGGTGAAGTTCTGGTGCTTCAGGATCGAGAGGGCCTCCTCGCGGCTTTCCGGCGTCAGGCCGGTACCAGCATCGATCGTCTCCATCAGCCGCACCATGTCGGCAGGTGTCGAGACGTCGTTGTTCTCATCGGCAATCATCCCGCGATTGGTGGGGCCGGGCTCGTACGTCTTCAGGAATTCCCGCAGGTAGTCCCAGGTTACCTCGGGCGAGTCCGGGTCGAGTTCCGCATAGGCACAGAAGAGTTCGCGGATCGTGAGCGGCAGGAAGGTGCGGGTCATGCCGACCTCCTGCAGCATGGCCGCGACCCGCTCCTTGCCCAGTCGCCGGAAAATGATGTCGGTTGCCCAGTTGTCGGACACCGTGATCATCAGTTCGGCCAGGTCGCGCATTGTCGGCTGCAGGCCATCATCGAGGTGCTGGTAGACACCCGAACCGGGCACCCGGTCGTCATGGCGCAGGGTGACGCGTTCGGCCGGGTCGACCTCGCCCGCATCGACCTGGCGGAAGAATTCGTACAGCAAGGGCACCTTCAGGGTTGATGCCGTCTGGAACATTTCGTCGGGGTTCCAGGTCAGTTCGAGGCCGGTGGCCAGCACCTTCACCTTCATGCCAACTGGCCCCGAAAGGCTGCCATAGAAGCCATTCATCGCTTCGGCGAATGCTGTCTGGGCCTGGTCTTGCGAAACTGTCACGTTGTCGGGTCCTTGTACTGCGTCGTGCGGAAATCGGCGAATTCCTGGCCCGGATTGTAGCCGTCCTTGCCCTCCCCCGAAAGGCCCCCTCCACCATCCTCGACCGCTGCCGGCTGTGACCGGCGATCCTCCAGCACGTAGAATGGCGTGGCAGGATTGCAGACAGGCAGAAGGGGGTTCGCAGCGCGATGTCGGTGTTCGACCTGATCGTCCGCAATGGTGAGGTCGTCCAGGAGTCTGGTCGTGCCCGCATGGACATCGGCGTGGCAGATGGTCGAATCGTGGCGCTCGAGCCCGAGTTGGGTCAGAGTGCCAGCACGGAGATTGATGCGATCGGCCGCGTTGTCCTTCCCGGCGCCATCGATCCTCACGTCCATTTCAACGAGCCCGGTCGCACGAACTGGGAAGGTTGGGCATCGGGAAGCGCTGCGCTCGTCGCCGGTGGCGTCACGACCTGCATCGAGATGCCGCTCAACGCTCATCCACCAACCACAACTCGCTTCGCATTCGAAGCCAAGCTCGCGGCCGCCACTGCTTCTTCATGTGCGGATTTCGCCTTGTGGGGTGGACTGACGCCCGATAGCCTCGACCATCTCGAAGACCTGGCCGAAGCCGGGGCCATTGGGTTCAAGGCGTTCATGTCGGCCACTGGTACGGACGATTTTCACCGAGCCGACGATGACACGCTGTTTCAGGGAATGGAGACCGTCGCGCGCCTCGGCCTGCCCGTGGCCGTGCATGCCGAGAACGATTCGATCACGGCAGGACGTGCTCGCCGCTCCGTCGCGGCAGGGCGCACCACAATGCGGGATTACCTCGCCAGCCGCCCGGTCGTGGCCGAGCTGGAGGCGATCCAGCGAGCGATCACCCTGGCCGAGGCAGCAGGGTGTGCCCTGCATGTAGTTCATGTCTCCACCGGGGCAGGCGTCGCGCTGGTGGCTGCGGCCCGCAGACGAGGAGTTGACGTAACCTGCGAAACCTGTCCTCACTACCTTCTCTTCACCGCCGAGGACGCCGAGCGCATCGGTGCCCTGGCCAAGTGCGCGCCACCCCTGCGAGATGGGGCCAGTAAACAGGCACTTTGGGAGGCGGTAGAGCGCGGTGAAGTCGATCTGATTGCCTCCGATCATTCCCCGGTTCCGCCGGAAATGAAGCAGTCCTCCGATGGCTTCGCCAACTGGGGTGGCATTTCGGGGTGCCAGCATTTGGCTCCCGTCTTTCTCACGGCGGCCTCCCAGCGCACGATAGACCTCTCCAGGGCCGTCCGGCTCCTGGCCGGTGGCGCGGCGCAGCGATTTCGGTTGTCCACCAAGGGATCGATTCGGATTGGCGCCGATGCCGATCTCGTAATCTGGAATCGCAGTGAACCCGGACCACTCCAGCCCATTCGATATCGCCATCCCCGCTCGGCCTGGGACGATACGTCCGTTACCTGGCGGCCTGCTCAGACGCTTCTCCGCGGCACCGTGGTCTATGGCCAGAACGCGGGTGTGTCACCTGGCGGCGGGTTCCTGCCCGGTCCCATCTATCAGGGGAGGGAGTAGTCATGTCGGGAACATGGGAGCGAGTGATTCAGCCGTCAAGCCTTGACGAAGCGCTCCGCCTCCGCGCCGAACTTGCTGATACCGCGCGAGTAGTCGCTGGTGGTACCGATGTGGTGGTCGAACTCGCTCGCGGGGTGAAACCGACGTCCACCCTGCTCGATCTCAGTCATGTGGCTGACCTGCGTGGCATCACTGACCGGGGCGATACGATCGTGCTCGGTGCGCTGGCGACCCATAACGATGTGCTCGCCTCCGCCGTCTGTCGCGATCACGCCTTGCCTCTTGCCCAGGCCTGCCTCGAGATCGGCGCTCCCCAGCTTCGCAGTCGCGCCACCGTAGCCGGCAACATCATGACTGCCAGTCCGGCCAACGATACGATCTCTGCGCTCGCCGCCCTCGGTGCGATCATCGAAGTCGCGTCTCGGCAATCCACCAGGCTGATCCCGATTGACGAGTTCCATCCGGGGTTTCGGCAGACCGTGCTGGCACCCGGTGAGCTTGTCACCGCGATTCATGTGCCGAAGCTGATCGGCGGCTGGCGAGGTGTCTTTTCCAAGGTCGGTCTCCGCCAGGCCCAGGCAATTTCCGTGGTGCATGTGGCGATCGCCCTCGAGATGGAGAACGGGGTGGTCGCGACTGCCCGGGTTGCCTACGGCTGTCTCGCGCCGACGGTCGTGCGTGGCTCCGCAACCGAACACGCTCTGGTTGGCCACGCCCTCACGCCCGAGGTCATCGCTCGTGCCGCCGAGCAGGCGCACCTGGATGTCGCCCCAATCGACGATGTTCGCGGCACTGCCCGCTATCGGCTCGCGGTGCAAAAGCGCGTGGTGCAGGACGCCTTGCACCGCCTGGCTGCTGGAGAGGAGCGCGACGGCTTCCCGGAAGCACCGATTTTGCTCGAAACCGACACGACATATCCCATTAGCTCTTTGCCAGACGAAATTGCCCGAATCGCGGTCGAAGTGAATGGTGATCCTCTGGAACTACCTGCCGCCGCACTCCAGATGACGCTCCTCGATGCCCTCCGCGACATTGGCCTGACGGGTGCGAAGGAAGGTTGCGCCGAGGGCGAATGTGGGGCCTGCACCGTCTGGGTCGACGGTCGGGCCGTGATGGCCTGCCTCGTGCCGGCCGCCCAGGTGCACGGGTCGAGGATC
>JAEZJB010000234.1 GCA_023415845.1 Chloroflexota bacterium
GCGACCAGCGGTCGGTCTTCACGGCCGGTGGCTCGCTCCTGGTCAGCAATCCCAACTGGCAGAACTACGTCGATATCTGGGATTCGGCCAATATTCCCCGCGCGTTTGCCAACACCATCCTCATCACTGCTGCCTGTATGGTGCTGACGATTCTCACCACCTCGATGACGTCCTATGCCCTCTCCCGTTCCAACTTCCCGGGACGGCAGGTGATCCTCTTCTGCCTTCTGATCACCCTGCTGGTGCCGGGCGAGATGTTGATCATCCCCACGTTTTACGTCAATCGAGCCTTCGGCTTCGTCGGCGACGGCAGGGCGCTGCTGGCAGTGATTCTGGTGACGGTGGCGGGTGCCCAGGCCTTCAACGTCTACCTGATGCTGGGGCACTTCCGCACCATTCCCAAGGACCTCTTCGATTCGGCCGAACTCGACGGCGAGAGCTATTTCGGCACCTACTGGCGCATTGCGTTCCCGTTGATTCGCCCGGCGGTTGCCACCATCACGCTGCTCACGTTTATGGGAGTCTGGAATGCCTACCTGATCCCACTGGTCTACCTGGCGCCACTCCCCGAATTCCAGACCCTGACAATCGCGCTCGTGCAGTATTCCAAGCAGTTCCAGACGCTCTATCACATCATGGCGGCCGGTGCGGTGATCGGCCTCGTGCCGGTAATCCTGGTCTTCATCCTGCTTCAGCGGTACTTCATCCGCGGCCTTACCGAGGGAGCGACCAAGGGTTGATGGCCGTGCGAATCGCGTCGCTGAGGTGAAGATCGACGAACCCGGGCACCGCTGGCACCCGGGTTCGTCGACCGCAGAATCCCGGACAGGCCGAAAACCCCTTTTCACGAAATGAAATTTGCAGGAATTCGATATTCGTTGATTCCATGGGCTTGCGGGGCGATCTTTCTTCCCGGATGCGGGGATTGATGCGAATGAAGAAATGGTTTCGATGTCGTCGGGCGGCATCAGGAGATGAGCCCGGTGAGAGACCGTCACTCTTCGTACGCATCGACAAGGCGAAATCTCGCCACGCGGGCGAAAATTCCTCGTCCGTACACGGCGATGGGAGGTTCCTCTGCGACGCTGGCAAGTCGAGCCGGGAACAGGCTGAACCGGTCACCGGCCCCCGCAGGTAGGCAGGTCCTCATTCAGCAGCTCCGCTCCGGGGCTTCCCCACCAGACCCGCGGCGGACCTGGTTCCGGCAGCTTCGGATTGGGGTAGCCATCGAGGCCAGTGTCGCTCTGGTCCAGTTGAGCAGCCGCGTTGCCTCGTGCCTCAGCTGCCCAAATCGACTGGGAGAGTGCTTGCAGGCGTGACGACGGGGTAACCGTTTCTGTCCAGCATCAGGTGATCTGGAGCTCGCCTGCCAGTGACTCGGATCTCCACGGCAATCTCGCAGGAAATGGTCGAGATATTTCCACCAGGTGACGAGGCCGCTATGCTGGAGATGGGTCCCTCACTTAGCTGGCATTCCCCTACTCCCCGGAGGCCCAGGCCCATGGCAGACTCTACCCGCGCACGCTCGGCCTATTCCCGCCGCCAGGTCGTGAGGACCGCAATCATCAGTTCCCTCGCGTTCGGCGCAGCGAGTGGCGCCAATCGGCATCGCATGGCATCTGCATCCGCCCAGGCAACACCCGAGCCTGCGGCCGCCTATGCCCGCCCCGACCTCCTTGTTTCGGCCAACTGGCTACTCGAACATCGCGACGCCGCAGATCTCGTCGTGGTCGGCATGATTTCACCAGGCCCGTTCGCGAAAGCACACATTCCTGGGTCAATGCAGATTGACTGGCCCGAACTCGAAATCGTCGACACCTCTCCGCTCGGGATCGATGCCTGGCAATCGCAAATCGCAGCCATCCTCGGCCAGGTTGGCATCACGCCCGAATCCACCGTCGTGGCCTACGACGACGGCACCCTGTTCGCACCCCGGCTCTGGTGGGTGTTGCACTACCTTGGCCATGAGCAGGTCCACGTCCTCGACGGTGGATTGGCGGCCTGGCAAGCGGCCGGCGGTGACGTTGGGGCCGGGAATGCCGCGATGAAGCCGATCGGCATCTATGGTGGCACCCCCAATCCCGCCGTGCTGGCGACTTACGAAGAGGTGCTGGACTCGCTCGACAAGCCGGGCATTTCCATCGTCGATGCCCGTACCGCCGCGGAGTACGCCGAGGGTCACATTCCTGGCGCCGTCAACGTTCACTACACCGAGAACACCGTGCCAGAGTCCCCGCTTTTCTGGAAACCCGCCCCGGAATTGCTCGATCTCTATGCCGCGGTGGGCGTGACGCCGGACCAGCGAGTCATTCCCTATTGCTACTCTGGCGTGAAATCGGCCGTCGATTTCTTCACGCTGCACCTGTTGGGCTACGACGATGTCGCCCTGTTCACTGGCTCGTGGAATGAATGGAGCACCATGCCCGGTGCCCCGATCGAGACCGGCACGGGTTGAATTCCGCAGATGATCCCAACGGCCCGCACCAGTGATGACTGGGACCCTGCCAACCACCATCGTTGACGCCGCGTAGACAATTCCCCGCCATCCATGTGATAAGCAGAACGCAGCGACAAGAGCGTCCTGAGGTGGACTGCAGCATGGATGGGTGGGGACTGTGACAGTCGGACTGATGGCGCGGCGGCTCACGACCAGGGATGCGGTGATCATCGGCCTCGGCTCGATGATTGGCGCGGGGATCTTCTCCGTCTTCGGCCCAGCGGCTGCGGCTGCTGGTAGCGGGTTGCTGATTGGCCTGGTGATTGCTGCCGTGGTTGCCTACTGCAATGCGGTCGCTTCTGCCCAGTTGGCGGCCGTCTATCCTGCCTCGGGCGGAACCTACATCTACGGGCGCGAGCGTCTCGGGCCCTGGTGGGGTTTTGCCGCCGGCTGGTCATTCATCATCGGCAAGACCGCATCGTGCTCCGCCATGGCGATGACCGTTGCTGCTTACGCCGCCCCCGACTCGTCAGTGGCTCAGCGCGCCGTGGCCATCGCCGTGGTCGCCGCCATCACCTGGCTGAACTGCCGCGGCGTCACCCGCACCGTGCAGGTCACGCGCGTGCTGGTCACCATCTCCCTCACCTGCCTCGGCGTACTCGTTGGGGCCATCCTCATCGTCGGCTCGATCGGCAGCGGCACCCGGCTCTACAACGGATGGACCGACAACGGCCTCTACGGCATCCTCCAGGCGGCCGGCCTGATCTTTTTCGCCTTTGCTGGGTATGCGCGCATCGCCACGATGGGCGAAGAAGTCGTCAATCCCCGCGTGACCCTCCCCCGCGCGATCCCCCTCGCCCTCGGGATCACGGTGACGGTCTATCTGGTGGTCGCCATCACCACGCTGCTCGCCGCCGGCGCCAGCCGCCTTGCCGAGTCCGATGCCCCACTGCTGGCCGCAGTGGAGGCAGCCGGGGTGGGCGAAGTCGGCTGGCTGGTGCGGGTTGGTGGATTCGTGGCAGCCAGCGGCGCCCTGCTTGGCCTGATTGCCGGCATCGGTCGCACCGGGCTGGCCATGGCACGCCACGGTGACCTGCCAGCGCAGTTGGCCCGGGTCGATCCGGTCCACCAGGTGCCGGTGGTAGCTCAGATCGCCGTCGGCACCATCGTCTGCCTCGTATTGCTGGTCGCCGACCTGCGGGGGGCGATTGGCTTCTCTTCCTTTGGCGTGCTCCTCTACTACACGATCGCCAACCTCTCAGCCTGGACCCAACCCGCTGAAGACCGACGCTGGCCGCGCTGGCTGCAGGGGCTCGGGATCGTTGGCTGCCTCGCCCTCGCCTTCACCCTCCCGCCCCTGTCGGTGGCGCTGGGTGTCGTCGTCCTCGCAATCGGCATCGGTGCCCGCGCTGTGACGATCCGCTCGTAGCCCTGGCCCGCAGCACGCATTCTCACGGTACGATGCGCCCAGCACGCACCATCTGTCGCGCCGAGATGGTGCCCAACCCCCGATCTGAGAGAGGTTCTTCGCCATGTCTTCCCCGGTTCGCACCCAACTGCTGATGCGTCGCCCCAACCTCGATGGCGACCTCCTGGTCCCGAACGTGCCTGATGGCTACGAGATGCGTCTCGCCGCCGCAGCGGATGAGGACGCCCTCGCCCATCTGCTCACCACCGCGTTCCCGGAACTCGACCCCTGGACCGCCGAATCAGTCCGCGAGCGGCTCACCCAGGCTGCGGATGTCGACGCCGTCTACGTCGTTGCGTTCGATGGCCAGCCTGTCGCCACCGCTTCGAGCCGTCACGACCACGAGCGGTTTCCCGGTAGCGGTTACGTCCACTGGGTTGGCGCCCTGCCTGGTCACTCCGGCAAGCGCCTCGGCTCCGCCCTGATGGATCGCCTGCTGGTCGACTTCCGCGATCGTGGCTATCGCGATGCCGTGCTCGAAACCGACGATTTCCGCCTGCCGGCGATTCGCACCTACCTTCGCCACGGCTACGTGCCGATTACCGAAGACGTCAAGGGCGAGAATCATCTCGCCCGCTGGTCTCTGGTCCTTCCGCAGGTGCTGAGCGCACCACGCTAGCGTTGCCGGGCCTCCGTGCAGGTCCGGCGCAGACGATCCACCAACGTGCCACAAGAGGCGACGGCCCGGGAGACATTCCCGGGCTGTCGCCCTTGCCGTGCACAGATGCGGTGTGATTACGGGAGTGCCGCCACCACGTCGTCGGCGTCCAGAATGTCCATCGCATCCTCGCCCGCCGCTTCGATCGTGTCTTCGGCGAGGTCGAGCACCGACTCGGTGATGCTCGAGGCGGGACCACGCAGTTCGATGTAGAGCACGGTCCCATCATTGAGCACGTGCGCCTCCAGAATCACCACTGTCGATTCGTCCGCTCCCGGCGCCACGTACATCACGGCACCCCGTCCCGGTTGCTCGCGCGTCAGGGCGACCTCGGTATCCGCCGGCAGCCCGAGCGTCTCGAAGTACTCGGGAGCGGTCAGCGCCGTCAGGATTTCACCGGTGTCCGTGACGTCAAACGACGGTTCGACCGAGATATAGACGTTGACGTCTGGGTTCGCGGCGAGCGCCAGGAAGACCTCGTCTACGCCGTTGTCCGGGAACGAACGGAGCGCCGGAGACTGGTTGTTATCCAGCACCCAATCACGGCTCCAGGTCACGGCCACGCCGTAGATCGGGCTCTCGTATTCACCCTCACCAACCAGGCCGGGTAGGTCTTCGCTTACGGGCGAGGCTGCCGGCGAGGCGACCGGGCTGGCGCCTGGCTCAAACGGTCCAGGCGTGCCGTCGTCGTTGCTGCCCGGCGGCGCGATGATCGGGGCTTCGGTCGCAGCCGGGGTTTCCGTGGCCGGTTCTTCGGTGGGCTCCTCGGTCGCAGGAACCTCCGTCGCCTCTTCCGTCGGTTCCTCGGTGGCCGGGCCTTCCGCTTCGAGGGCGGCCAGCATCTCGTCCACATCGAAGACCGGGAAAATGTCGTGGCCGTCCACGTCGATGTCATCGTCAATGCTGGTCAGCACCGCCTCGTATTCGGCGGCATCGTACATGTCCAGCCCCACCCAGAAGCTGTAGTCGTGTCGACCCGGATCGGCCGTGATCATCATGTAGACCACGTGCTCGTCGTTCGGGGCCGCTTCGCGCGCCAGAATCGCGACATGCTCGTCGTCGGTGTCAACCAGCAGGATTTCCGCGTCTTCCGAGAGGTAGAGGTTGTCGGTGAGGAAGGACTCATCCTCCATCGCCGCCAGGAGCAAGTCGACATCCATTGGACCGACCGACGGGCTGAATCCGAGCGACAGCACTGCCGATTCGGTGTCCGTGTCGGT
>JAEZJB010000261.1 GCA_023415845.1 Chloroflexota bacterium
TGCAGGGCTCCTGAGTGGGCATGGATGATCCACGGGCGACGGTCGCAGCGAGCGTATGCCTCGACAATTTCGGGCAATGCCATAAGCAGTATGGAGATCGATGAAGTCGACTCAACGGTCTCGCTGATCGGCAACCCGCGCCGGTTGACCAATGGCATCGCGCCGATTGCGTTCCAGCCAGCGATGCTGGTGGGGCAGGGGGCCAGCCCCGGCGCGAGTCCGGGCCACGGTCGCCAATGCCGATGCCATGTCCACACCGTAGTCGCATTGGAGAAGCGTGGCGACGAGGGCAGTCCGTTCCAGACCCGCCTTGCAGTGAATCACGATGCGGTGACCATCGTCGAGCAGCTGATGGATTCGCGTGGAGGACCGCTCCCAGCAGTCGATCCATGTCACGTCGGGAATGCCGGTGTCGGGGATGGGCAGGTGGAGCCATTCCATTCCTGCCTTGGGAACGGCATCATCCAGATCGCTGACTCCCAGCCGTTGCATCTCATCCCGTTCCGTGAGCGAAATGACGAGCGACGCGCCCCAGGCGAGAATCATGTGCAGATCGAGGCCAAGATCGCGGTCCCAATCGGGTCCGTTGAGCGATGGGCCTTTGCGTCCGGGACACAGCGTCATACCCACGTATCCCATGCCAAGCGGGAATGCATCGACCTGGAGGGGATGCGTTACTGACGTCCGTGCCATCCGTTCACCTCGGGGGTATGCGTCGCAGGGGGTTATTCCAGTATTACTGGTGAGTTCCGGATGCAGGATATCTCGCCGGCCGAGACGGCGCTAGATCTGCTGGCTGTCGACGTGCAGGGCCAGGTCCAGCAGCACCTGTTCATGCGGTGCAATGCTGGCCCGTGCTTCGTCGAAAGCAACGAAGCGACCGCCTGTTTCGTACTCGTCGCCAAAGGTGAGGGCAGCCGGGCGGCCAAGTTGCGCGACGAAGATGATGTTGGTGAAGACCGGATACGGATAGACATAGCCGGGTGGTTTTGGAGTCAAGTGACGGAAGACCATCGTTCCAACCGGTATCATCGCTGGCACCTGCAGACCGGCTTCCTCGCGCAATTCGCGGCTGGTTGCCTGCTCGATCGTTTCGCCGGGTTCCATTCGACCGCCGGGCAGGATGTGGTGACCGCCTGGATTCGACATCAGCAACACCGTCGGCCCGCCAAGCACGATGCAGCGGCCTGAGGTCGCGAGGCTGACCGGTGGGGGCTCGCCAGCAATCCCGTAGGTGGCGACATCGAGTTCGATCTCGCCACCTGCCCATCGCGCGCGATGCCGGTGCAATACCGGACGGGCGTTGATGAAAGTATCGAGATCGGTTTCCACCAGCGTGAATCCTCGTCACAAGAGGCTGATTTGCATGGTCCCGCTAACCGAACAGCCCAAGTTGCCGGGTCGGTTGCTGCTCGCGCGCAATGTCCAGTGAGGTGACCGGCGTAATCAGAGGGAAGAATGCGTCGAACGCCTCCTGATCCTCGAAGAGCTGTTCAAACCGGGTGGCGGTGTCGCGCAAATGGCGGAGGAGGATAGTGGTGTTCTCATCGTTCGCATAGTCTTCGGCAAATGCGAGTTCACCATCCTCCCGCTCGTAGAGCAGCACGCGCTCACCGAAGCGCCACCGTCCGGGATTCGCCTCCAGCAAGCGTTTCAGCCGCGCCTGGTTGCCAATCGTGGACTGGCGGAGCATCGACCACTGGCTGAAGGCTGCGACTGGCAGGCGCTTGTCCTGAATTGCCTCGGCCAGTTGGAAATACCGATCGCGGACCTCGTCGCGCTCCTCGCGCATGAAGGCTTGCGCGGCATCGCGCAGGAAGTCGCGCAGACAGGGTTCCATTCTCCGACTGCGCAGCGATGATCCCTTCATGGTCATCGTGCCCTCATGGTCGAGCAGGGCATAGTTCTTGATCTTGAGGGACATCATCCGCGCGTAGCGACCATCGTGGGCGAGGCGGATCCTGCCGGGCAAATGGCTGGAGATTTGCTCGACGAATGCCAGTTCCTCATCCAGGGTCGTCACACCCGGAGGTGGCACAAAGAAGACGCCGTCGGTATCGACCTCGATTGGGGCAGCGCCTGCCGCTTCCAGCTGGGCAACCACCAGCTGAATCAGGCGTTGGCCTTCCATCGTCACCCGCTCGGCGGCGTCGAAGTCGTTGAATCGGCCGCGTCCGAAGCCAAGGTACCCAAAGAAGGAGTTGATCAGGACCTTGAAGGTGCCCTGCAATCCGTCCCAGAGCGCATGTTCCTCACCCCGGGTCTCGGCAGCGCGGCGTTTGGCGTCAATGCGGCGGGCAGTCAGGTCGCGCAGCAGGAGTGGCATCGCACCGAGCACGTCGCTGCGGGCGGTAATCGTGTCCTGCAGCATGATCGACGGATACAGGCTTTCGACATCGGCTTTGACGACCGGGCCGAAAATTCCGGTGTGGATCAGGTCCATGTGTGCGCCAGCGAAATCGCGGGGGCGCTCGGGAATCGCCAGGCTGTGATTCGCCTGGAGATAGGCACGCGTCATCAGGTGGTCGATCTTGGTGCCGGTTCCGGCGGTCGTGGCGGTCTGGAGGGCCATCGGCACGATCTGGGTCTGGTAGAACTCGCGCGGGAGTGTGATGCGGGAGAGCCGGTCGACATCGCGCACGTCGTCCAGCGCATACCGTGCGAGGCGATCGCGTGAACGCTCACCCGACCGCCACATTTCGGCGATATCGTCTCCGGCAACGTGGGTGCGGTCTTCGCGCTCCAGTCCCAGTTCCCGCATGATGTTCTTGAGGCCGTAACTCGAGAGCCGGCCGAGCACATCCCAGCGCTGGATCTGCTGATAGGTGTCGACGATGTGTCGGCCCCGGACGTGGACCGAGGTGTAGGGCAGGGAGATCGGCCCGACCCGGAAATTCGAGCGGAACTGGGCCAGCGTCGGTGGCGATCCGTCGCGGCCAATAGCGAGGGTGACTCCTGTCTGGCGTGCCCGCTCGACCAGGTACGGTAGGTCGAACAGAAAGAGGTTATGCCCTTCGATTACGTCAGGGTCGAGACGCTG
>JAEZJB010000285.1 GCA_023415845.1 Chloroflexota bacterium
GGCACGTATTCGGACAGGGTTTCCGGATCGAGCACCCGGCGCCAGGAATAGACGAAATCATTGGCGGTCAGCGGTGTTCCGTCCGACCACTGGAGGTCGGGCTTGAGATGGAAGGTGTATTCAAGCAAGTCGTCGGTCCACTCCCAGCTTTCGGCAGCGGCGCCGACGATTTCGCCGGTGCGCTGATCGACCCGGGTGAGGCCGTCGTAGATGTTGAAGAAAATCGCCAGTTCATCGAAACCGGTGCTTGCCCCAGGATCCATAGTGACTGGTTCGGTCATTGGCAGGCGAATCGTCTGGTTTTCTGCCAGCGGGCCGTCATACGGGGTGAAGCCCACGCCGGGACCCTCGGGAGTAGCCTGGGCAAAGATGGCTGGTGCAGTTGCCCCGGCAGCCACCGTGGCAGCGCCAGCTGCCATCGCCTGCAGGGCGGTGCGCCGCGACAGGGTGAGCGAGAGACTGCGCTCGATCAGACGACGGGATTCTGGAGTAACGGCCATGATGCTCCTCTACCTCGTGTTCCGGGGTGCTCACCCCAGCCCTGGTTCGCTCACCTGCTGACCACAGCAAATGAGCGGAAATGCCGGTCCCGCCAGCCGCACACGACGGGGCGACTGGCAATGCGCATGCCACGGGCTCATGCCGTGCTTCCTGCGCTCCATTTTCGCGGTGGCGACAGTGTCACCGAGACGGATGCGCAGAGTATGGCAACGCTGTGGAATTGCGTCAAATGAGCCCGTTGGGCAGGTTGTACGAATGGCCAGGCGCAAAACTGGGCAAGCAGAAGCCCCGGTCCACGTTCGTGGACCGGGGCTTTCGCCAAACGTCGTCAGGTTCGCCGGTTAATCAGTGCGCGGCAGGGACCGGGGAGTCGCCACTGCCGGAGTCGTCGTCCTTCGTGGCGCGCAGGCTGAGCCAGGCGGTGATGGCGATCGTCACGATGATGACACCGAGCGAGACATAGGTGGGAATCTCGGGAATGACCGTGATGTGCTCGCCGCCGTTGATGAACGGCACCTCGTTCTTGTGCAGCGCGTGGATCACCAGCTTGATGCCGATGAAACCGAGAATGAAGGCAAGACCATAGGAAAGGTAGACGAGTCGTTCGAGCAGGCCGCCCAGCAGGAAGTAGAGCTGGCGAAGGCCAAGCAGGGCAAAGGCATTTGCCGTCAAGACGATGTAAGGCTCCTGCGTGAGGCCGAAGATGGCCGGAATCGAGTCGAACGCGAACAACAGGTCGGTCGAACCGATGGCCAGCATCACGATCGCCATCGGGGTGATCATCCGGCGCCCGTTGATCTTGACGACCATCTTGTCGCCAACGTAGGTCTCGGTAGTGGGGAGAACTCTGCGCACGAGCCGGATGAAGGCATTCTCGTGATACTCCTCATCTTCATCGTGGCTGGAGTTGGCGAGTTTCCACGCGGTGTAGACGAGGAAGATACCGAAGATGTAGAACGCCCAGCTGAAATTCTCGATGATCGTGGCGCCGAGGGCGATAAAGATGCCTCGCATCACAAGGGCGATGGCAATGCCGATCAGAAGCACCTTTTGCTGGTACTCGATCGGTACGCGGAAGCTGGTCATGATGATAAGGAAGACGAAGAGGTTGTCGACCGAGAGGCTCTTCTCGGTGAGGAAGCCGGCGAAGTATTCGATGCCATGCTGGTGGTCCCAGACGAACCAGAGCATGACGCCAAATGCCAGGCCGAGCCCTACATAGAAGACCGACCAGACCGTGGATTCCCGCAGGGTGGGAGCATGGGGTGTGCGGACGTGGGTGAAGAAGTCAAAGACGAGAAGTCCGATGACAAAGGCGATGGTGATCGCCCAAACCCACAAGGGGACGTGCACGATGCGTTCCTCCGGATGGCAATGAATATCGACCGGAGGTCTCTTCCATCGCAACCGGGGGGCCGATGGACGGTGGTGCCGGGAGGAACTCGATCCTTCCGTATTGACGACACCAACCTGAAAGGAATACTCCCCTCCAGCGACGATGATACATCATGTGAAATCTCTCACGCATCGAACTGGCGCCATGGGAGCGTCACGTTTCCATGCCATTGCTGGCGTGCCTGGTGGGCCTCCTGAAATGAACCCTCGCGGTTGACCTGATTCGACGTACGGGGTGTGGCTCGCTCGGCTATATTGCGCTATGCCACGCAGCGCTTTCTGCGATCTTGCACGCCGTTCATCATCGATGGAGGTTGCCCGGAACCATGGAATGGCTATCCGATCCCCAGATCTGGACAGCATTGTTGACGCTGACCGCCCTCGAGATTGTGCTGGGGGTGGACAACATCGTCTTCATCTCCATCCTGGCCAGCAAACTACCTGAAAGCCAGCAGCAACGGGCGCGCCTGGTTGGCCTGGCGGCCGCCATGATCATGCGTATCGCCTTGCTCTTTGCCATCGGCTGGATCGTCGGGTTGACCGACCCCTGGTTCGAAGTCTTTGGGCGGGATTTCTCGGGTCGTGATCTCATCATGCTTGGTGGTGGTCTCTTCCTCATCTACAAGGCCACCGTCGAACTGCATCACAAGCTTGAAGGTCATGAGGAGACCCAGAAGGCCGTCAAGGCGGTCTCTTTCAGCTCCGTGATCGTGCAGATCATGATCATGGACATCGTCTTCTCGCTTGATTCGGTGATCACCGCCGTCGGCATGGCCGACGACGTGCCGGTCATGATTGCCGCGGTGGTCATCGCCGTCGGTGTGATGATGGTCGCCGCCGCGCCGCTTTCGAACTTTGTGCAGCAGCATCCAACCGTCAAGGTTCTCGCGCTGTCGTTCCTCCTGCTCATCGGCATGTCACTGATCGCCGAAGGCTTCCACACGCACATTCCGAAGGGGTACATCTATAGTGCGATGGCGTTCAGCGTGTTCGTGGAAATCATCAATCTGCGCATTCGCTCGACCCCCGAAACCGCCGAGGCGGACAGGGTGCACCTGCACGAGCGGTTTTCCGATGCCGAACGGGCGCAGGCGTTGACCAGCATGAAGCGGGCGACCTGATGCCCACCGGGTGTGGACTTGTGAACGGATGATGCAAGGGGCGCAGGCACTGCTTGCGCCCCTCGGCATTTGCCGGTACAAGGTCACCGCAGGCTGGCGACGGCGCCGGCATTGATTCGAGGAGAGAATGATGAGCAAGCCGCTGGTGGCGGTGACCAGGGAGATTCCGCAGGCGGGTCTCGATATCCTGGCCGGTGAGTGTGAACTGCGGGTTTGGCCGGAAGAAATGCCCCCAAGCCCTGATGAGTTGGCAACGCTCCTCGAAGGGGTCGATGGCGCACTCACGTTGCTCGACGATCGAATCGACGGTCCCGTGCTCGATGCTCATCCTGGATTGCGGATCGTCAGCAATTATGCGGTCGGCTATGACAATATCGATGTCACGGCCGCGTCCGAGCGTGGGGTGGCAGTCTGCAACACCCCCGGCGTGCTGACGGAGACCACCGCCGAATTTGCCTTCGCCCTGCTGATGGCCACCTCGCGCCGCATCGTGGAGGCGAATGCCTACGTCCGCGACGGTCAATGGAAGACGTGGGGTCCGCAGGTGCTGCTGGGCCAGAACATCCACGGCGCCACCCTGGGCATCATCGGCTTTGGGCGGATCGGACAGGCGATGGCCCGCATGGCCCGTGGCTTCGACATGCGCATCCTGGTGCTCGACAAGACATCGAATCTTGCCGCCGCCCAGGAAATCGGCGCCGAGATCGTCCCCTGGGAGACGCTGCTCTCCGAGTCGGACTACGTGAGCCTGCACGTTGCGCTCAACGACGAGACCTACCAGATGATCTCGACCGAAGAGTTCGCCTTGATGAAGCCGACCGCCATCCTCATCAACGCCGCGCGCGGGCGAGTTGTCGACACCGACGCGCTGCTCACGGCACTGACGAGTGGCCAGATTCTCGCGGCGGGACTCGATGTCACCGACCCGGAGCCACTGCCTGCCGATCACCCGCTGGTGGGGCTGCCGAACTGCGTCATCGCGCCGCACATTGCCTCGGCCACAGTGCAGACGCGCAACGCGATGGCAACCATTGCCGCCACGAATCTGGTCCGGTTTTTCCGCGGTGAAGCACCGCAGTTCATCGTAAATCCGGAGGTACTTTCCACCTAGAACGCCTGGCCCTCCATTCACCTGATGCCCGCCCCAGTCACGGGTGCGAGGTCGTGTCCTGTTTTTCCATGTGAGGTTTGTTTTCGTGAGTAGCCCTTTGACCCCGGACCAGCTCGTTTACGACCTGCGAAGTGCGGCGACCCCGGCCATTGCTCCAGACGGTTCAGCGATCGTCTATTCCCTGGTCAGCATGGATCGGGAAAAGAACGCGCCGACGAGCCACCTCTGGCTGATCGACGTCGACGGCGGTAACCCCCGCCAGCTCACCACGATTGGCACGACGAATTCCGCTCCAACCTGGACGCCAGACAGCACGTCGATCGTGTTCGCCTCGCAGGAGGATGGTGACCTGCCATTTGCCGTGCGCCTGATCGGCGTCGCTGGGGGCGAGTCGCGAGTCCTGGCACGGCATCGGACTCCGCCTGCCGCGTTCGCCTGGTCGCCCGATGGTTCGACCCTGGCCTACACGGTGCCGATCGACACCGAGGCGGCGGAGGATGGAACGCCACCTGCCGAGGATCCGCCCCGGGTCCGCATCATCACGTCGCTGCAATACAAGGAAGACCTGCGAGGCCTGCAAAACTCGGTGCGCCTGCAGGTGTTCCTCCTCAGGCTCGATGGCGAGGAACCACGCCAGCTGACCTCCGGTTCGCGCGACCACGCTGACCCGCAGTGGTCGCCAGACGGCTCGAAGCTGGCAGTCAAGGTCGTTGAGGAGCTGATCTTCTTCCAGAAGCTCGGCATTATCGATGTCGAGAGTGGTGACGTTTCCTACACCTATGCATCCGACATGGCGGTCGGCATGTTCCGGTGGTCGCCAGCGGGAGACTTCGTCCTGTTCAGCGGCGGCCAGGAGGCGCTGGCCCAGCCAGACTACTTCCGGTTCGACGTGGCCAGCGGCGAAATCCTCCAGCTGACCCAGGATCTCTCTTTCGTTCCCAACGGTGGCTTTGCCGGATTCGCCCCACCGGCCCAGCCGTTCTGGCTGCCAGATGGAACGGCGCTGGTGGCTGGTGTCCAGGCAGGAGCGAGCGGTCTCTGGACCGTTGACCCGAACGACGGCACGGTCACATCCTTCCTGTCGGACGAGGCCGCCCACAGCGGCTTCAGCATCGACGCCGCCGGGAAGACACTGGTCCAGGCGTATTCATCGTCTGCTCGCGTCGGCGAGGTGGTGGTGACCGATCTCACGACCAAATCCAGCAGTGTCGTGACCGGCATCAACGACGATGTCCTCTCCAGTACAACCGTGGGCGAAACCAGGAAGATCACGGTCCCCAACGAGGGGCACCAGATCGATGCCTGGGTCACCTATCCGCCAGGCTTCGATCCGGCGAAGAAGTACCCGGTCGTCCTTTGCGTTCACGGTGGCCCCTACGGTTTCTACGGTGAGGCGTTCCACGATACGGCCGTGATGATCGCCAATGCCGGCATCATCGTGGTGTCCAGCAATCCGCGCGGTTCGACCTCCTATGGCCGGGAATTCGCCGAGGCAGTCATTTCCGACTGGGGCGGCGGTCCCTGGCGAGACGTGCTCGCCGCGCTCGATGCCGTCCTGGCCGAACCGTATGCCGACGCCGACCGCACCGGCATCTGGGGCTACTCGTATGGTGGCTACATGACGGCCTGGGCCATTGGTCAGACCAGCAGGTTCAAGGCGGCCGTCTGCGGCGCCCCAGTCTTCAACTTCGAGTCGTTCTATGGCACCAGCGACATCGCGCACTTTCTCTGCGCCGAACTGTGGGAAGGTGTGCCGCCAGGGCGCCTCGAATGGATGCGAGAGCAGTCGCCATCGACGTACGTCTGGAATGCCACAACCCCGACGCTGATCCAGCACGGCGATGCCGATGTGCGATGCCCGTTGGGCCAGGGGGAAGAACTGTTTGCCGCCCTGATGACCATCGGTGTCGATACCGAGTTCATCCGCTACCCAGGCTGCAACCACATGTTCCCCTGGGCAGGCCACCCAGTGTACCGGATCGACTTCCACACCCGGTCGCAGGATTGGTATCGGAAATATCTGGGCATCGAGTCCTAGGACGGGAGCGGGCGCCGAGAGGGGCCCGCTCCGTTATCTGCAGGCAGGCATCGCTCTCTAGATGCCTGCTCCAGATGAAGGGAAATTGCCGTGACGCAACCATCTGCGGAGCTGGTCGCCGCCGTGCACAAAGCGGTCTGGGACCGGCGCGACGACGTCATCCAACTCGTGCTTGACCTGGTCGGCACCGAGAGCATCACCGGCAATGAAGCTGCCGTGCAGGCGGTGGTCGAACGCAATTACCTCGCCCGCGGCCTGGATGTCGACCGGTGGGAAACCACGCGCGACGACGTGATCGACTACCTGGGGCAGGTTGGCGAACAATCGGTGTGGGAAAACCGTCCGCATCTGGCTGCAACCCGCGCCGGGGCTGGCGGCGGTCGCTCGCTGATGCTGCAGGGGCACATTGACACCGTAGACTTCGGTGACACCAGCCTCTGGACCACCAACCCGCTGGGCGAAGTTGTCGGCGACCGCATCTACGGCCGTGGCGCCTGTGACATGAAGGCCGGTGTGGCCACCCACATCATGGTGCTCGACATCCTCGATGCGCTCGGCATTTCCCTGCAGGGGGATCTCGTCCTTGCCGCCAGCGTTGGCGAGGAAGATGGTGGATACGGCGCGCTGGCCACCGTGCTGCGCGGACATCGAGCGGATGCGGCCCTCATTTCCGAGCCGACCGATCTCGACGTGGTGATTGCCCACGGCGGCTCGCTGGTCTACCGGATCACGGTGCATGGGAAGTCGGCTCATGGCGCCCAGCGCAACGACGGCGTTTCGGCCATCGAAAAGTTCTACCCGATCTTCAGGATGCTCCTCGACTGGGAAGCCGAACGTAACTCCACGCTCAGCCATCCGCTCTACGACCACATGCCCAACAAATTCCCGATCAGCACCGGTCTGGTCCGGGCGGGCACCTGGGCGTCAACCGTGCCCGAAGTGCTCGTCGCCGAAGGTCGGCTGGGTTTCCTGCCTGGCGAGACGATCGAGCAGATGCAGGCCGAAACCGAGCGACGGATTGCGGAAATCGCCGATGCCGACGACTGGATGCGCGAGCACCGGCCGGAGGTCGAATGGTTCGGTGGACAGTTCGCCTCCTGCGAAATCTCGCCGGATGAACCAATCGCCCAGACCATCGCCCGCGCGCATGAGGCGGTTTCGGGCCAGCCAGCCAGAATGAAGGGCATTACCGCCGGGCTGGACATGCGCCTGCTGATCAATATCGGTGGCATTCCCACCGCGACCTACGGTGCTGGCGATGTGCGATTCGTTCATTGCGCCGACGAGTGGATCATCATCGACGACATTTTGCGTGCCATCGAAGCGACGACGCTCGCCGCGATCGACTGGTGCGGTATTGCAGAGGAACAAGCATGACCGGGATTCTCACCCCAGAACGACTCGTCACTGCCCTGAAGGCGGCCGGTAATCCGGTAATCGCACCGGACGCCTCGTGCATCGTCTACTCCCTTTCCGGGGTGGATGCGGCGTCCCTCAAGAACCAGAGCCAGCTCTGGGCAATCGATCTTGATGGAAGCAACGCCCGCCAGCTTACGAACGAGGGGCAAACCAATGGTGGCCAGGTCTGGTCGCCAGATGGGAGCCAGATCGCCTGGGTCTCGAAGCGCGAGGGCGACAAGCCGAACGCGATTTGCGTGATGGACGTCCGCACCGGTGACCAGCGTGAAATCGTGCGTCACAAAGCCGGTCCGCTGACGATCGCCTGGTCACCGGATGGCGCGACCCTCGCCTATTCCCTGCCCGTCGATCCGGACAATCCGACCGAGGAGCCGGAGGACGCCGACGCCGCGCCAAAGGTGCGCGCGTTCCGGCGGCTCGATTACAAGCAGGACAATCGTGGACTGCTCTACGATACCCGGCTCCAGGTCATGCTTGCTTCGGTCGGCTCGGGCGAGGTGCGGCAACTCACCAGCGAGTACCTCGATCACACCGATCCGCAATGGTCGCCCGATGGTACGACGCTCGCGGTCAAGGTGCTTTCCGCCAATGGCATGATCCAGCACCTCGATCTGGTCGACGTGACGACTGGCGAGGGCACTCGCATCGGACCGCCGACTGGAAATGTTGGGACGTTCCGCTGGTCGCCGGATGGATCCTTCATCCTGTTCGACGGCGCCGACGACCACGATCCCCAGAACGACTACTTCCGCTACGACATCGCCAGCGGGGATCGCATCCAGTTGACCGACGACCTTGCGTTCTCGCCGGAAGTTGGCTACCCGACCCTCGGTACGCCGGCGCAGCCGGTCTGGCTCACCGACACCGTCGCCCTCGTCCATGGCGTGCTGGCTGGTGCAAGCGGCCTCTGGACGGTCGATGCGATGTCGGGCGCGATCGAGGAGGTCGCCCGGTTCGAGGCGGTCCACAGCGGGCTCTCGGTCGACAATGATCGGCGGTTCGTCGTCCAGGGTCGGTCGACGCCAGTGAGCACGGGCGAAATCGTGGTGACGAAGCTGGTCGATGGCGCCTCCCGCGTCATTCTCGATCCCAACGCCGAGGTGCTGGCGGAGACGCCGGTCGGGTCGTTTACCAAGGGATCGGTGGTTCGTGACGGCGAAACGATCGACTACTGGACGATCTTTCCGCCGGACTTCGATCCGGCAGGTTCGTATCCTGTCGTGCTGGACATTCATGGTGGACCGCACGGCAGCTTCGGCTACAGCTTCGACAAGACTGCGGCCACCCTGGCGAACGCCGGTTACGTCGTCGTGCTGCCCAACCCGCGTGGTTCCGGCACCTACGGTCGCCATTTCGCCCATCTTGTCCGTGGTGACTGGGGTGTCGGCGACTGGGCCGACCTCGAAGCAGTGCTCGACCAGGTGCTCGAAGAACCCTGGGCCGACGCCGATCGCACGGCAGTGATGGGCTACTCCTATGGCGGATTCATGACCTCCTGGGCGATTGGTCACACCAACCGCTTCAAGGCAGCCGTCTGCGGTGCTCCGGTCTTTGATCTGGAGTCGTTCTACGGCACCAGCGATATCGGGCACGTCTGGACCCAGTACCAGTGGGGCGGCGAGTTGCCCGAGCATCGCGACTGGATGACCGAGCACTCTCCGTCGACCTATATCGCCAATGCCACAACGCCCACCCTGATCGTCCATGGCGAGCAGGATCACCGGTGCCCCATCGGGCAGGGCGAGCAACTCTTCGTGCACCTCTCGCGTCAGGGAGTCGAAACCGAATTCGTTCGCTATCCGGGCGGGGCGCACCTCATGTTCCACTCGGGTCCGAACGAGCACAAGGTGGACTACTACCAGCGCGTGATCGACTGGTTTGACGCGCGCGTCTGATCCCGAGCGAATCGATCCAGACAGGACGAAACCACCAGCGACCCCTCCGTCGCTGGTGGTTTCTTGTACAGGCTCTCCCGACTGGTGGGTTCGATTCAATACGCCGCGACTCGTCACCGCTCGGGGAATTTCGATTCCGTTACGGGTCAACAACGGTCATCGATCAAGGCTGTTGATGGGCGAATATGCAAATATTGTCTATGCCTTGATATGAATAAATGAGGAATTAAAGCGGATAGCCCTTTCGAGATGGTGGCATACAAGAGGATGGGTTTTCGTGTGTTAGGGTGAATGTCGATTCCGAATCCACGGGGGATGAATGCCTTCCCAGTGACGGGTCACCCGGCTGGTGCGACAGCCACGAATTGGGCCATCCAATCTGCCGAAAGGAAAAGTCATGACCAACTTTGACGATCCCATCACGATTTCCCATGGCATGCACGTTTACGGTTCGGACGGTGAGAAGGTTGGCACCGTGGAAGACATGCGCGGAAACACCATGGTGGTGAGCAAGGGCTGGTTCTTTCCGACCGAACACTACATTCCCACCAGTGCCATCAATTCGGTCGATGGAGATCGCGTCTACCTGACAGTGACTCGTGACGAGGCACTCAATCAGGGGTGGGACGTTGAACCGGTCATGGACGAGACCGTCGTGACGGAGACACCCATCGTGGACGCCGGCCTCCAGATCCAGAATCCGGTGCCCAATGTTGGCGAACCAATGGCGACGGGCGTGGCCGTTGGCGAGGTCGAGGAAACCGACTGGGTCGCCGACACCACCGCCGATACCGATTCCGACAACCTGGCCACCGGCACCGTTGAGGGTGACGAGGCCGAAGTCGTTCGGGTGCCGCTGGCGGAAGAGGAATTGACGGCCACCACCCGGGGCGTCGAGCGCGGTGAGGTGCAGGTTCAGAAGGTGGTCAGCGCCGAGGAGCAGACGCTCGAGGTGCCGGTAACCGAAGAACACGTGCAGGTGACGCGCCGCATCGTCGATCGGGATGCGGCACCGGGTGACCAGGCGTTCGAGGAGATCACCATCGAAATGCCGGTCTACGGTGAAGAGGTTGATGTCGACAAGCGAGCCCACGTGCGCGAGGAAGTGGAGATCAGGAAGGAAACAACCACGTCGACCGAACGCGTCTCCGATACGGTGCGCCGTGAGGATGTCCAGATCTCGGACACCGATGACGTGGTCGACGACAATTCGAACCCCAGGTCGTAGGGTATCTCGCTCCGGCGAGTAAACATCAGGTACCACGGTAGGCAGCGACGGCATCGGTCAGTTCGACCGGTGCCGTCGCTCTCGGTTTGGGTGGTGGCGGATGCAGTACAGGTGCGAGTTGTGCGCCGGTGTTGCCGCTACTGGTCCGAACGGGTACAACAGTGCCAACGGTAGCGACCGGATTCCGCGCCCGGACACTCGGAATCAGGGTCGCCTGCCTGGTGTAGTCATCTCGCATTCGCAGGAGCAGGAATGTTCGATCCCAATCAACCAAATCAGCGTCGCCCCCAAACCGACTGGAGCGACATGCACTTCGAAACCCGGGCGATTCGAAGTGGCCAGGATCCGGACCCCACGACGGGATCAGTCGTCATCCCGCTCAACATGGCCAGCACCTATCGCCACGATGCGCTTGGGTCATTCAAGGGATTCGAGTACGGGCGGACCGGTAATCCGACACGCTCCGCACTCGAGGATCAGATCGCTGCGCTTGAGGCGTCGACCTGGGCGCTCTGTTACGGATCGGGGACCGCCGCCGCCCAGAACCTGACCTGGCTGCTGAATCCCGGCGATGAAGTCCTGCTTTCCGACGACATCTACTCCGGCACCTATCGCCTGCTGGTGGAAACACTCTCGCGCTACGGTGTGAAGACCAACCTCGCCAATTTCGGCGATCTCGAAGCCAGCCGGTCGGCAATGACGCCGCAGACGAAGATGGTCTGGGTGGAAACGCCGACCAACCCCAATCTCCGGATCACGGACATTGCGGCTATGGCCGACATCGCGCACGAAGGAAATGCGCTGCTGGTCGTCGACAACACGTTTGCCACCCCATATCTGCAGCGGCCCCTTGCGCTCGGTGCCGACCTGGTGCTCTACAGCACCACCAAGTACATGGGCGGTCACTCGGATGTCGTAGGAGGTGCCATCACCGGCAACGATCCGGAGCTTGGCGCGTTCCTCCAGAACCTGCAGAATGCCGCCGGCGCGGTGCCCAGCCCGTTTGATTGCTGGCTTACCGTGCGCGGGCTCAAGACGCTTGCGGTGCGGATGGATCGCCACAGTTCGAACGCCCTGGCCGTTGCCGAGTTTCTTGAAGCACACCCCGCCGTCGAGACGGTCTACTATCCGTTCCTCCCCAGCCACCCGGGGTACGACATTGCCCGGCGCCAGATGACGGCCGGGTCCGGGATGGTCTCATTCACGATGAAGGACGGGTTCGAGGCAGCGAAGAAGGTGGTCGAGCGGACTCGCATCTTCCTGCTGGCCGAAAGCCTCGGTGGCGTCGAGTCGCTGATCGAGCACCCGGGCAAAATGACGCACATCAGCGTTGAAGGTACAGGTGTGGGGGTCAGCCAGAGCCTGATCCGCGCGTCCGTTGGTATCGAACACATTGATGACCTCATCGCCGACCTGGACCAGGCGCTCGCCTGATCGATCACCCTGGGCTCAATGCTTCGAAGAGGAGGCGCCATGCCCATTCGGCACGAAGACGACTATCGGCGCAAATCCATTGCCAGCTGGGATGCCTGGATCGAGGACGAGATTCGGGCGTCCCAGGAGCGTGGCGAGTTCGATGACCTGCCCGACGCTGGCAAGCCGATCAAGCTCGAGGACACTCCGTTTGCACCGGAGATGGCCTCCGCGCTCCGGACGCTGAAGAACGCCGGGTATGAACCCACCTGGATGGAGCTGGATCGCCGGATTACCCAGGGCAAGGCCGATCTCCAGAGGTTCCTGGACAAGTCACGGGCCTATCTGGAGGAGAAGCGCCGTGCCATCCAGCAGGCGCCGGAGGTGAGCCAGTCTTCCGAAACGGGACATCGCTCATGGTGGAGGCGCCTCGTGCACGTTCTCCGGCACGGAACCGATCTCCAGGTGCCGACGCAGCGACAGCTCACTGCCGACGACCTTGTGCTCATCCGTGCCGCGATGCGTGAGCAATATCTCGAACGGGCCGCCGCCATCGATAAGCTCACCGTGGACTTCCACGCTGCGTTGCCGCGCTATCTCTGGCACCTCGAACGTCTCAGGATGATGCCCGACCAGGCAGGGCGCACCTTCGACGATGCCATTCCATTGATCGGCCCGTGAAAATACCTGACTGAGCGGGGAAGTTCTTCCCATTGCAGGGCATCGCGCGGGAACAAAGTGAGAACGAGCAAGAGACCGCGATACAGCAGTCCCTTGCTCGTCGTCGCTTGACCAGGGTGATGCTAGTCGGCGGCGATTTGTGGCAGGTGCGTGAGCGCCTCGTCGATGGCCTCCTGAGGATGGGCGTAGTCGACGAGTTCCCCATTGAGGTAGCGCTGGTAGGCGGCCATGTCGAAGTTGCCGTGACCGGAAAGGCCAAACAGGATGGTCCGCTCCTCGCCCTTCCCGCGGGCGTCCAGCGCCTCGTCGACCGCTGCCCGAATCGCATGAGCCGACTCCGGCGCGGGGACAATGCCTTCCGATCGGGCGAAGGTGATCGCAGACTCGAACGCCGCGATCTGGCTTACGGCCACAGCGTCGATCATGCCCTCCTCAACCAGCAGCGACACCAGCGGTCCGGCTCCGTGATAACGCAGGCCACCGGCGTGAATTCCGGCCGGCATGAACGTGTGACCGAGCGTGTGCATTTTCAGGAGCGGTGTCATGCCAGCGGTGTCGCCGAAGTCGTAGGCATAGACGCCTCGTGTGAGAGTCGGGCAGGCTGCGGGCTCCGCAGCCAGAATTCGCGTCTGCTTGCCCCCGAGCTTTTCGCGAATGAACGGGAACGTGAGTCCGGCGAAGTTCGAGCCGCCACCCACGCAGCCGATGACGACATCTGGCCAGGCGTCGGCCATGGCGATCTGCTCGAGCGCCTCGGTACCGATCACCGACTGGTGGAGCATGACGTGGTTGAGGACCGAGCCAAGGGCGTACTTGGTGTCCTCCCGCGTCGCGGCGTCCTCAACCGCCTCCGAGATAGCCATGCCCAGCGAACCCGTCGAGTCCGGGTGGTCGGCCAGCATGGTGCGGCCGGCATTGGTGTCCATGCTTGGCGAGGCCACGCACTCCGCCCCCCAGGTCTCCATCATCGCCCGGCGATATGGCTTCTGTTCGTACGAAATCTTGACCATGTAGACCTTGAGGTCGATGTCGAAGAAGGCGCAGGCCATCGCCAACGATGATCCCCACTGCCCGGCGCCGGTCTCGGTAGTGATTCGCTTTACCCCTGCCTGCTGGTTGTACCAGGCCTGCGGCACCGCTGTATTGGGCTTGTGGCTTCCCGCCGGACTTGTTCCTTCGTACTTGTAGAAAATCCGGATTCCCGCTGGGAGGTCGAGGGCCTGCTCGAGTCGTGAAGCGCGGTAGAGCGGTGTCGGTCGCCAGAGACGATAGATATCTCGCACCGGATCCGGAATCTCGATGTATCGCTCCTGCGAGACCTCCTGCTCGATCAACGACATCGGGAAGAGCGGCTCGAGGTCGGCGGGACCAATCGGCTGGTGCGTGCCCGGGTGGAGCGGTGGCGCCATCGGCACCGGCAGGTCGGCGGCGATGTTGTACCAGGCTGTGGGTATGCGCGACTCGTCGAGCAGGAACTTGGTGTCATGGGAAGTCATGGGGAGACCTTTCGCTTTGGGTCAATGCCGCAAGGAGTGCTCGGAATCAGAGTTCCACGCATATTCCTATACTGGAGCGTAGTGCGTCGACAGGTGTGGACGAAAGGGGCAAGACCCGTGCGATATACGTTGCTTCGTAATGCCACCGCCCTGCTGGAATTCGGCGGCCAGCAGCTGCTAGTCGATCCCATGCTGGACGACAAGGGCGCTCGACCCGCCATTCCCAATACGCCGAATCCGCAGCCCAACCCACTCGTTCCTCTGCCGGACGACTGGCGGCTGGTCGTGGCTGAAGCGAGCGCGCATCTGGTCACCCACCTGCATCAGGACCATTTCGATCGCACCGCCAGCGAGACCCTTTCCCGGTCGCTGCCCATGATCTGTCAGCCGGAGGATGTCGAACGCCTCAAGGACGATGGATTCCATCGCCTCGAGCCGGTCGCCGAGGTCATTGACCACCATGGTGTGAAGATCACGCGCACCGTTGCCCGGCATGGAACCGGTGAGATCGGCAATCTGATGGCCCCGGCATCCGGCTTTGTCTTCGAACATGCCGACGAGCCGACGACCTATCTCGCCGGGGACACCATCTGGTGCGATGAGGTGGCGGAGGTGATCGCGAAGTGGCAACCGACGGTGATCATCGTCAATGCGGGCGGAGCACGATTTCTGGAGGGTGATCCAATTGTGATGACTGCCGAAGACATCGCCATGGTCGCCGCAGCCGCTCCGGCAGCGCAGATTGTGGTGGTGCATCTGGAGGCAATCAACCACTGCCTGGAAACCAGGGAGTTTTACGAACAGCGCCTGCCCGAGCTTGGCGTCAGCATGGAGCGGATCCATCTCCCTGCCGACGGCGAGGCGATCCACTTCTCCTGACCCATTCACCGTGCCTGTCGAGCCGGGTCCCGGCCGGAACAAGATCGTCTCAGCGAGATCTTGGTAAAGATCGGTCTATTTGAGGACGACTGCCGCTTCTGCCAGATTGTCGGATGCCCGGACCTTCGCTACCGTTGTGCGGCAGGTTGCCATTTCGGGCGCCTGGCATCGGCAGGAGATCACAGTCGCATGTCCAAATCGTATCGAATCGGCATTGGCGGCATCGCCATCGAGAGCAGCACCTTCTCGCCGCTCCCCGCGACCATCGACGACTTCGTCATTCACCGGGGCGAAGAGATCGTCGCCAACTATCCCTATTTCGAAAACGGCACTTTCGAGGGCCGAGACGACGTGGAGTGGTTTGGCACGCTCAAGGCGCGAGCCATTCCGGGTGGACCCGTCGAGCGTGAATCCTACGAGGCGATGAAGGGCGAACTGCTGGAGCGGTTGCGAGCCGCCCTGCCGCTGGACGGATTCTTCTTCGACATCCATGGCGCCATGACGGTGCTCGGGCTCGACGATGCCGAAGGCGATCTCATCTCCGCGATCCGCGAAACGGTCGGGCCTGGTTGCATCATCTCCACTGGCATGGACCTGCACGGGAACGTCTCCGACGTCCTCGTCGGCGCGATCGATTGCTTCACCGCATATCGTCAGGCTCCGCACGTCGACGCCATGGAAACCAAGGCTCGCGCCGTGCGCAACCTGCTGTCGCTGCTTGACTCTGGCACCCGGCCATCGCGGGCATTCGTGCGCATTGCGGTCAATCTTCCCGGCGAGAAGACGTCCACCATGTGGGAGCCAGGAGCGACGATCTATCGGCAGCTCGCGGAGTCGGACCCGGTGCCTGGCGTCATCGATGCGTCCCTCTGGGTCGGGTACGTCTGGGCTGACCAGCCGCGCGCCAACGCCACCACGGTCGTCACTGGCACCGACGAGCAGGCCATTGGCGCTGAAGCCCTGAAGATCGCGCGCCGTTACTGGGATGCCCGGGATGAGTTCCGGTTTGGAGTACCGACCGGCACGGCCGATTGGGCGATCGACGAGGCGCTCAAGCTCAACCAGAAGGCGGTGCTCATCAGCGATTCGGGAGACAATCCCACGGCTGGTGGTGCGGGTGACATCCCCTACATGGTTGAGCGGCTGATCGCGCGGCCGGAACTCGCCAGTGGCGAGCGGACAGCCATCGTGGGGGCGATCGCCAGTGCCGGAGCCGTCGAGCAGGCAAAGGCGGCCGGAGTCGGCGGGGAAGTCACCGTGATGATCGGTGGCATCAACGACCCGGTGAACGGCTCACCCTACGAGTTGACCGGAGTTGTCTACTCGCTGTACGAGAATGACCCGGTTGGTGGTGACATCGCGGTCATCCGGCATGGAGGGGTCCACGTCATCGTCCCCAGCAGGCGGAAGCCGTATCACCACATGCGGGAGTTCGGCAACCTGAACCTCGATGTCCAGGACTTTGATCTGACCGTTGGGAAATGGGGATACCTGGAACCTGAGTTGAAGAACGCCGCTTCGGCCGCCTTCCAGGCGCTGACCCCTGGCGCCGTCAATCAGGACATCGAATCGTTGCCATTTGAGCGCGTTGAACGGCCGGTCTTCCCCCTCGACCGGGAGATGGCTGAACCCGATTGGCAGGTGACCATTTTTCCGCCAATCTCCTGAATCTCCGAGCACACGAGCGCGGCGACCCAACCGGTTTGCCGCGCTTCCGTTCATTCAGGTGTCCTAACCGTGGAGGCCGCGAGTAACCCCTGACAGCAGTTGCCCGGATTCAGCCATCACGAATCGCAGGCTGTCGAGATAGTCGAGCACCTCAAGCAGTTCCCGGCCCTCGAAGTGCTCGACGGCATCGGCCAGCTGCCCGCATTCCCGCAGGGCGTTGACGAGGTTCTCCCGCGCCTGGGCAGCGCGTTCGGTGGTCTGGATGAAGGACGGGTCTTGCACGGGATATGGCCTTTCGACGCTGATCGACGGCGAGTCTGGGCCAACAATACCAAGCCCCGGCAACCGATTACGTACGCGGTCTCACTGGAGCCACCGGGAATCTCGGTAAAAATGCGGATGAACGCAATTTTGCCAGATGGCATGATCAACGTGACCTCGACGAGGAGTGAGGTCGGGTACCTCGGGAGCGGAAACAGCCCATTCGCTCTACCCCACGAGGGACCCGGCGTTGAAGCTCCGAGCCGATATTTCTGATCTTGTGTGGTGCCTGATCTGAAGAGTCGTAGAGGTCAATTCCGGGTTCATGGAGTGACCGCCCCCTTGCGGTCGAATCCGGGAATCATCCCTTCTCCTCCCAGAAAGAGCCGGGACCCCTTTACCCGGCTCTTTCGCTATCTGGCGAATTCCCCATCATCGCGGATGCGTCTGGCGACTCGGCCGATAGTCATCCACCATGAGCACCAGGTGAATGTCCTCCGGCTCCAGTTCGAACAGGACTGGATCTGGCTTCGTCGTGACCTTCGCGCCGAAATGGAGATACCGATCGACCGTGTTCCGCGATGGCGTAGCCGAGATGTAGATCCCCCTGGCCCCTCGCGACGAAGCATCGGCCACCACCTCATCCATCAGCCGGCGCCCAAGCCCCAGGTTCCGGTACCTCGCGCTGACGAAAAAGAGGTCGAATTGGGTCAGCGTCGAGTCGCTGGCAACGCCCTGGGGATCGATCAGCGCGAACCCCGCAAGGCGCGACCCGTCCAAGACGCCAAATGCCACACCGCCTCGGCCCAGGACCTCCCGCGACCGGGCGATGTAGGTGTCGTACTCCTCTGGAGGCCATCCATTGGTCTCATGAATGACGTCATCACTGACCAACTCACCGTCAACCAGCCGGTAGAAGCCCTCGATTCGCTCGGACCGATCGATATCCCGGAAAGCCTTGAGGTGATCGGCGGCGATCATCGTCACGGTGAATCGCGCTGCAGGTTCGGAGTTGGTCATGGTTGAGCGCTTCCTGGGTACAAGGTGCTTGCGAATGAAGTGTGGCCCATAGAGCCCTCACAAAGAGGGATCTCCTCAGTATGGTTCTGGATGTTCACGGCAGAAATATCCACATCCGGCACGTCTGCCGGAATTGCTCGGGCAACAGGTGGCGGGATTAGGCGCCTTCGATGCGTACGATAGGTGAAAGCTTGTGCTCCGGCGCGAGCGGGACGCCGAGTGGTAGAGGAAATACAAATTGTATGAATCTCGCCGCTTTGCATGAATGCTGGCGAAAAACGCCCATGGATTCGGGCCGTTTCGACTTCTTGCAAACTTCATTGTCAGGAACGCGTTTTTCCGCCGATGGTTGGCACCCGCATGTTTGTATGGACAAATCGGGGCAGAATCGGGTATAGTTCAATCCGTCACAAAGGGCACGACCCTTTGATGAGTTCCTCAAGGATATTTCCCCCCGACCGTTCGAGTCCTCAAATCAACGCCATCCGCGTTGTGCTCGCGACAGTTCGGACATTCCACATCAATACGCGAACTCAAGGATCGACGCTGGTGCCAGCATGAGCTGGTTGCCACGTCCGGACCGGGGACAGCCCGGAAGTGATGAGTTCAGGCGCCGTCAAGGCGGCCGGTGGAAAAGGGTAGCGGCGAGCGGGCCGCTGAGAGCAGTGCGGCGGCATGTGTGCCCATCGCTCTCGAATCACACGGGAACTGTGTGACGAAGCGTGTGGCTGTTTTGCGCGACTGTTCCGGCCCTGCCGGTTGCGTCCTGGCCAATTCCAGAGACACCACACACAACCAAGCGACAACGACGAAGCTCCGGGACCGTTCGCCGGCCTTCGCCGTGTCACCGTGTTGCGTTCCATGCGGAACGTTCTATGTGATGGAGTCAACATCAAAATGCGTACTCGAAATCTCTTCCCCGGGGCTAACGGCCCGCTGCTGTCCACCGAAGCTGGTGGCTCTGCGGTGCTCGACCGTCCCGAAAATGTTGCCGCGATCGAAGACCTCGTCGCTGCTGCCCAGTCGACCGAATATGTTGGTGACGCCGTTGAGTCCGAAGTGACCAGCGACCAGACCACGTTCGCCGATCTTGGTCTCAGCCCGGAGCTCCTCGAAAGCATTGCGTCCGTCGGCTACGAAGTCCCGTCGCCGATCCAGGAGCAGACGATTCCCGTCCTGCTTTCCGGCCGCGACGTCATCGCCCAGGCCCAGACCGGGTCGGGCAAGACTGCCGCCTTTGGCCTGCCGATCATCGAATCCGTGCAGAGTCGCCGTGGTGGGATTCAGGCCCTGATCCTGTGCCCGACCCGGGAGTTGGCGATCCAGGTCTCCGAAGCCCTGCACAAGTACGGCCGTCACAAGCGAATTGAAACGCTGCCGATCTACGGCGGTCAGCCGTACGAGCGACAGTTGCGCGGTCTCCAGCGTGGGGTCGAAATCGTGGTCGGAACCCCTGGCCGCGTCATGGACCACATGCGCCGGGGCACCCTGAACCTCGACAATCTCAAATTCTTCGTGCTCGATGAGGCCGATGAAATGCTCGACATGGGCTTCGTCGACGACATCGAGTGGATTCTGCAGCAGGTGCCGGAGAGCCGCCAGACGGCCCTCTTCTCCGCCACGATGCCGCCCCGGATCGCCGATCTGGCCCGCCAGTACATGAACCAGCCGCAGCGAATCTCGGTTCGCGGCAAGGAAATGACGGTTCCGGCCATCAATCAGGTCTACTACGAGATTCCGCGCCAGCGAAAGATCGACGCCCTGACCCGGATCCTCGACGCCGAGGTGCCGAGTTCGGCCATCATCTTCTGCCGCACCAAGCACGGTGTCGACGAGCTTGGTGAAGCGCTCATGGCTCGCGGCTTTGCCGTGGACACCCTGCACGGTGACCTCTCGCAGGTGCAGCGTGACCGGGTCATGAAGCGATTCCGCTCTGGTCAGGCCGACATCCTGATCGCTACCGACGTGGCCGCCCGCGGTCTCGACATCGACGATGTTAGCCACGTCGTCAACTTCGACATTCCCGAGAGCACGGAAACCTACGTGCACCGGATCGGCCGCACCGGCCGCGCCGGCAAGACCGGGACCGCCATCACGCTGGTCACCCCGCGTGAGTCACGATGGATTCGTTCCATCGAGCGCTTTACCAAGGCCCGCATTGAGCCCCGGCGCCTGCCGACCGCGAGTGACGTCAACGAGCGTCGCCGCGACGTGCTGAAGTCGATGGTGATGGATGTGCTGAAGGAAGAAGATTCCTACAGCGCCTACCTCGAGCCGGTGCGAGACATGGCCGAGGAGTACGATGCCCTCGACATCGCCGCTGCCGTCCTCAAGCTGTTCGCCACCGAAACCGGGCGCGCGACCACCGAGACGCAGAAGGAAGATGATGTCGCGACCTTCGGCGGTTCGTTCGGTGGACGAAACGAGTCGGGCATGGTCCGGCTCTTCATCAACATCGGTCGCAATTTCCACGTGCGCCCGCAGGACATCGTGGGTGCGATCGCCAACGAGGCGAATGTGCCCGGCCGCTCGATCGGCGCCATCGACATCCTTGACACCTACTCGTTCGTGGATGTGCCGAAGGACTCCGCCGAGCAGGTGATCGCGGCGCTCAACAATGCCTCCGTCAAGGGACGCCCGGTCAACGTCGAACTCTCCAACGAGCCGGCTGGCTCCGGACGTCGCGAACGCCCCGATCGTGGGCCTCGCCGCGACAGCGGATTCCGCGGTGATCGCCGTGGCCCACGCCGGGACGGCCCCTACGGCCAGCGCCCGCAGGGTAGCGGTCACTACGGCGCACGTCGCGACGAAGAAGGTCGTGGCGCCAGTCGCCCGGGCGGCTACCGCAGCGACAGCAATCGCGGCAACGCCGAACGCCGCGGTCCTCGCCGCGACGGATAGTCCGACGGCCTAAATCAAACGCCCTCACGATATATCGTGAGGGCGTTTGCCATCTGTGAAAGGGAGCATGGGTGCGCCGGATCACCCACTTGACACTTGGGGCAGCCGTGACGGTCCCGGTGGCGCTCGACCAACCGTGGCCGCTTGCGGTCGGCTGCCTGGTGCTGGGCGGCATCGGAGGTGGCATGCCTGACTGGATCGATTTCCAGAGCGGCCTGCGCAAGCCATTCACGCCACGTCACCGGGGAGCTTCGCACGGTCTCCTTGCGATGGCGGCATCGTTGCTGGCGCTGGTCGTTGCCATCCTGGTGATTCGCGATCGCGCACCAGCGTGGCCCGGGGAGTTGGACCCCATCCACGGCATCGGTATCTGGATCGCCCTGCTGGCATTCGGACTCGGCTGGCTTTCTCATCTCGCGAGTGATGCCTGCACCGTCAGTGGAATCCAGCCTTTCCTGCCGTTTGCACGCTGGCGTTGCTGGCTCATGCCACGCCCGCTGCGTAGCAGGTCCGATGGCTATCTCGATAAGCTGGTGCGACTTGCCGCGTTGACGGTGCTTGGGTTCGGCCTCGTGTTGATGGCGACGAGATGGTGGGTCGAGTAGGAAGTGGCTGCTGCCGATTTCACGCGAGGGAACTACCCCTCGTTGGCGGCGCGGCTGCTCTGAATTCCGGGCCACCTTTGGACCAACAGTACGCTCAGGTTGGCGGCAAGCATCACGACCATGATGCCGTAGAGCGCGCCACCGATGGTGTCGGTGAACCAGTGCGCTCCCACCCAGATCCGGGCAAATGCCG
>JAEZJB010000294.1 GCA_023415845.1 Chloroflexota bacterium
TGGAGCAGCCGTGGGACATCCTCCGGATCGCGTTGCCGCTGGTGATCTATTTCCTCGTCATGTTCACCGTGGCGTTCCTGGCGGCTCGGCAGATGGGATTTGGGTACGAAGAGACGGCCGCCATTTCGTTCACGGCGGCCGGGAACAACTTCGAATTGGCGATTGCGGTTGCGATTGGCATGTTCGGTATCGCCTCCGGCGAGGCCCTGGTTGGAGTGGTTGGTCCGCTGATCGAGGTGCCGGTGCTGGTCGCGCTGGTCTACGTCTCTCTGTGGCTACGCGATCGATTGTTCCGGCCAGCAGTGGCGGGCAGGGAGATGCATGCGTCCTGACTTCCCGCGCTGGCGACCCCGGCGGTCGACGAGGTCGAGGACGAACGCAATGCACAGACAAGGACGAAACGGATGACGGTAACCATGACCGAGCGGGGAAAACCACGACGTTCGCTGGACTCATTGCGGGTCGAGCGGCGGTACGCCAACGCCATCCGGCTGTTCCTGGCGGGCGAGATGCCGAACTTCACCCACCAGCGGCACGTGGATGTGGCGAATATTCTCCACCACCATCCCTACGGCCGGGAACTGATGCACCTCGGGTTGCAGACGATGGCGCACCGGGCATTCATCCCCCACAAATACAGTGCCGAGATCACCGATCGCTACTGGGACCAGCTCGATGGCACCTTGCCTGATCCGTCAGTATTCGACGACCTGCCCGGCGGCGCTGGCTAGACGGGCATTTCAGGCCACCGGCGCGCGGTCGGTCTCGTTGGCGGTGATGTGCTCACCCCAGACGGCACTGACGCCCTGATCGTCCATCTGCAGCACGGCGACGTGGGGCATGAACCGACCGGCGCAGGCACCACGCCAGCGCTCCTCCTGCGGTTCGAACTTCACTCGATCACTCGGCCGCGCGTCGATGCATAGTTGAATGTCATAGCTCGTTTTGGTGGAAAGTCTTTATCTGAATAGTATCGAATAGCATGGAATGCTTGCACAATAATTGCATAATGGAGACATGGCAAACTTTTCGGAGGTGAACCATGGCAATCCTCGACGGCGACATTCCACCCACCGAATCTGCGGTCATCGGCGAAAGCAAGAATGATCCGGACAGGCTACTCCTGCTCGGTGAGAACGGTGCGTACTACGCCTACTCCGTCTCCGACGATGTGATGGCTCAGGTCGAGCCCGATGACTCGTGGGAGATCGAAGACATCGACAGCGGATCGCTGTTTGTCTAGCGGACCGGCGACAACGTCGATACCCCATTACCCGCATAGAACCCAGGAGAAGGGGCCCGCCTGGCCGACCGAATGTGTGTCTCGCCAGGAACAACGCGACGCGGATGACGACGCTCACCACCGGACGTTGTGACCGCGGTGTTCGAAGCCCTTGACGAAAGGACGTCACAAGCGATGCAGCAACCAGCACAGACTCCGGAAGATTCGCCAGCGGTGCCCAACGCCGCAGCCAGTGAGGAAACGCAGCCGGAAGTTACGAAGGCAGCGAAGTCCGAACTGGCGCTCCTGTGGCCCGCCATTATCGTGCTGGCGATCGCGATCGTGGTGATCCTGTTCTTCGTATTGCGGTAAGCGAGCCGCGGGTGCCTACCCCGCCTGACAAGGAGTTCACGCGATGACCACCATTATCCAGGACGACGAGCCCATGGATCTGCCCGGAGCGTCCCCGGTTGAACCGCCTATGGATCTGCCGTCTGACAGCCCGCGGGATGTGCCAGTCGACCCACCCGTGCCGGTGCCCAGTGACGTACCGTTCGACGCACCGGGGGACGTGCCGCCCACGGATGATGACGGTGGGCTGCCACTGGAGCGGCCGCCGGTGGAGCCCCATGTGCAACCCGATGCTCCGCTGACCAGCAACTGAACATGTCGTTCAATGAGGCTGGATTCGTGCCCTGATCCCCGAGGCCATATGGGGGCAGGGAGTGAATCGTCGAGACCGGCGGTCTGTTCGATCACGCAACGAATGCAAGGAAAGCGGCCCTCACCTGTCAGGTGAGGGCCGCTTTCTGTTCCGTGGTTGCCGCGAAGTGATGGATTAGCTTGCCGGATCCAGTTGCACCAGGGTGACCGTGACTTCGGTCTGGTCGCCCATTTCGCCCAGCCAGGCCACACCGGCCCAGCCCGAATCGTTCAGTTCGCCGAGGCCGACGAGCAGGGCCTCGCCATCTTCTTCGTTTTCGGTGAGCACGCCACCGATATTGCCGCAGGCGACGTAGGTGCCCATATCGTCATCGCTGAGGTGGACGTTGATTGCGTGCTCACCAGCCAGGATGTCGTCGAGCGAGGCGTCGACGACGGTCCGGCTGGTGACCGTCATGATGGCGTCCTCCGAGCCAACCACCTCGCCGGTGGCGTTGAGGTCGGTGAGGTTTTCGAGTGGCAGCACCACATCACCGAGTTCGGCACAGGTGCCACTGTGAATGTGGGCTGGGTGCGAGCCCGAGCCTTCGGCGACCGGCGTCTGGGCCATGGTGGTGGGCAGGGCGATCGAGAGAGTAGCGAGGGCAGCGAACGTGGCTACGCGGAGCGACCGGCCGAATGAACCTGGAACCTGGGCAGCAAACATCATGCATTCCTTGTTGAGGGCAAAACGTCAGTTTCCGGGGCACGGGTGTTCGCCTGGTCCACCTCCCACTGTCTTCCTTTCGAGTCCCACTGCAATCAGCCTACCGGGGCGAGGCAGG
>JAEZJB010000309.1 GCA_023415845.1 Chloroflexota bacterium
GATCCGGCGGCAGGTCCGCCCGTACCCGGATGGGCTTGAGTAGGGATTGGTAGCGGGGCCGGGGTTCGAGCTGCGCTCGATGCGCTTCGCGCAGGGATCCTTCGCGTTCGCTCAGGATGACGGGGGAGTTGGGATGGGCGTGAGTGGCATGTGGGGATCGGAGATCGATGCGTCCGTCGTGAGGCAAACAGGTGAGGGGTGAGAGCAGGGATCGGCCTGGCGGCCGATGCGCTTCGCGCGGGGATTCCTCGACTCCGCTGCGCTCCGCTCGGAATGACGAGAAAGGGGTCATCGGGCGAGGTCGGTGGAGGGTAGCTATGGTGGTGAGGAGATCGAAGGGTGGCAAGCTGGTCAGGGGGCGATGGCGGGCAGGGGTTTGGGTATGCCTCGGCGTCTGATCAAGGGCGGTGAGGACTGGAGCAGTGCCGGTGAAGCAGGCCGTTCATTTCATTACGGTGGCGACCGAGGACCTGGATGCCGCGAGAGACTTTTATGCCGAAGGGTTGGGCTGGAGGCCGCACCTGGATGTTGAGGACGAAATCATTTTCTTCCAGATAGCACCAGAGCTGCTGCTGGGATTCTTCGAGGCAGGACGTTTTGCCGCCGATACCGACTCGGACGTTTCCGCGCTCTCGGTGAGCGGACTGACGCTGGCGCACAACGTGGCATCACCTGCCGAGGTCGAACGGCTTGCCGCTCGCCTGACGGAACTGGGTGGAACCATGACCAAGGCGCCGCAGCCGAGCGCGTTTGGTGGGGTGTTCCACGCTCACGTGCGCGATCCGAATGGCCTGCTTTGGGAAATTGCCCACAACCCGGCGTGGCAGATTGACGATGATGGCACGGTCCGGCTGTAGCGACCTCGTCGGGGCTGCAGGTCGGAAACGTTCACGACATCTTCACACTCGGCGCATGGAGACTCCACACGCGGCCGCTTTGATGGAACTCGACGGATCACCAGACTCCGCCCGGTTTCCTGGCCCCAGACGTGAAAGGGTTCCCCATGGCACTTCCGGTTCCGCATCCTTCTTCCCCACCCAGGCCGCCACTCGCACTGCCGACGGTGACCAGCCAGTCGCTGGCGATCGAGACCCGCGACCTGAGCAAGCACTATGGCTCGTTCGTCGCGGTCGATCGGCTGGACCTTGACGTACGGCGAGGCGAAATCTACGGATTCCTCGGTCCCAACGGGGCGGGGAAGACCACAACCCTGCGGATGCTGCTTGGCCTGGTTACTCCAAGCTCCGGAACGATCAAGGTGATGGGGGAAGCACCCGGCTCCTCCGCCGCGCTGGCGCGGACGGGCGCGATGATCGAAACGCCCGCCTTCTACCCCTTCCTGTCGGGCCGCGAAAATCTCCGAATGCTGGCCGGCTACACCGGGTCACCGGCGAGCAAGATCGAGGCGGTGCTGGAGCAGGTGGACCTGAGCACCCGGGCCAACGACTCGTTTCGCACCTATTCGCTGGGCATGAAGCAACGGCTTGGCGTGGCAGCGGCGTTGCTCAAGGATCCGCCGCTGCTGATCCTCGACGAGCCGACCAATGGACTTGACCCGGCCGGGATGGCCGACATGCGCACCCTGATCCGGCGGCTGGGGCGCGACGGCCAGACGGTGCTGCTGTCCAGTCACCTGATGAATGAGGTGGAGGACGTCTGCGATCGGGTCGGCGTGATCTCGCGCGGCAAGCTGGTGGCCGAAGGAACGGTGGACGACCTGCGAGGCCGCGACAGTCTGCGGGTGCAGGTCGACGATGTCCGCCGAGCCCGGACTACGCTGGCCAATGCCGCGATTCCCGGACTTACGATCGGCCTGGCGGCCAACAATGGCCTGGACCTGCAGACGGATGGCGAAGTGCCACTCGATGCCGCCTGGATCAACCGGCTGCTGGTGGAAGCAGATGTCGCCGTGCACGAACTACGGCACGAGCGACGCACACTCGAACAGGTTTTCCTCGCTCTGACAGCGGAGGTGTGAGATGACGACGTTCCCCAATCTGCTGCGGTCTGAACTCTTCCTGTTGCGCAAGCGGAGCGCAACCTGGGTCATTTTCGGCATCTGGATGGTGGTGACGTGCCTGTTCGCCTACATCCTGCCCTACTGGTCCATGCGCACCGGATCGACGGCATTTGCGGATACCCTCGACTCGATGCTGCCGAGCCAACTGGCGAGGACCATCGGGCAGGGCACACCGTTCTACGGAGGCGCGCTGGCCCTGATTCTCGGGGTGCTGGTATTGGGGAGCGAATATGGGTGGAACACCTGGAAAACATTGCTGACCCAACAACCGGCGCGGTTGCCGATCTTTTTCGCCAAGCTGGCGGCGCTGGGCGTGGCCATGGTCGGCTTCGTGGTTGGCGCCTTCGTGGCGGGGGCGGCATGCAGCATGGTGATTGCGAGACTGGAAGGGGTGGCCATCACCTTCCCATCGGTGCTGACCCTGGTGGATGCGATGCTCAGCAGCTGGCTGATTCTGTCGGTGTGGGCGACCGGTGGCGTTGCCCTGGCGATGCTGACTCGCGGGACGTCACTGGCGATCGGGATCGGGATTCTGTGGGGACTGGCACTGGAGGGTCTGTTGGGGGCGTTCGTCAGCCAGATCGACAGTCTTTCTGGCCTGACCGACTTCATGATTCGAGCGAATGGGTATTCGCTGATTCGGGCAGTCAACGGAGGCGCGGATCTGACGGCCGATGGTCCTGGCGGTTTTGGCGGTCCGTTTGTCAGTGGTCCACAGGCCCTGATGGTGCTCGGCCTGTATCTGGTGACCTTCGTCGGGCTTTCGGCCTGGTTGCTGCGCCGCCGAGATATTGCCTGACCACCAGGGCAAACCTCTGACCTTCGAGGCGAAAGACATCGGAGTGATGCACGAGGGCCGGAACGGTGGAGACTCACTGTTCCGGCCCTCGGCATGCGGCAATCGTCGGCTTTCCGGTGGCCTAGCTCGCCTTCCCGACCTCCCAGGCCTCGGGCTGGGAGCGGAAATCGGAGACGAAGTCTCCATCGGCCAGGACCGTGCCGTCGCTCGCGGTGACCGTTCGCCGGATGCGGACGGTGTAGCCGGGGCGAGCCTGCTGCACCATGCGACGCTCACCTGGTGCCA
>JAEZJB010000313.1 GCA_023415845.1 Chloroflexota bacterium
CGAGGTGATAGCGGGCGCCGGTGCCACCTGCGGTGCGGTACTCGATCACGGTGCCGTCCGCGCGGTGGGCGCCGGTTTTGAGGAAGCCGTTCGAGAGCATGGCGATGCGCACGAGGGCATCGCGGTCGGGGACGCGGTCGCCGGCGGGCTCGTCGCCGGAGGCCGAGATGGCTGCCAGGGCGGGCATCGTGCCGGGCGGGATCTCGCGGTCCACCTCCATGGAGGGCAGGGCGAGGGGGATGTCGATCGGCGGGAGGTCCGCGTAGACCTTGTAGGGATACGGTTCGATCGACCAGTCTTCCTGCCAGATGGCGTTCTCGACGTTTGGCCATGTGCCCATCGCGAACCGGTCGGGGTTCACCTCGGCGGGGACTTCGAGGTATTTGGTGGCGGCGTGGAACCGCCGGGCAATGCTGGTGTCATCGTTCGTCGTCATGGATCCCATTCTTTCTCGCGTCACCCTGGGGTCAAACCGGGCCGACATGGAGTCGGCCCCTACGAGCGATTGGCAGGTACATCATATGATCCTCCTCCCGGCCAGCCGGTCCGTAGATCTGCACGTGTTCCGTTCAATTTGCCGTGTCCGGATAGGCCTGCATCACTGCCTGCGTGAGAGCTTCAGGGATGCTCACCCTGCCGTCAGACTGACGATCTGGCTGGGGACCAGCGTACGGGAGTGCCTGGCGATGATTATGTCTCTTGCGGTGCAACCGGGCATGGATCGTTCACCAGTCGTGCCACCGTCACTGAATCCCTCCGGAGGCCAGGAACCCCGGGAGCATCACCGGCCCTTGACGGACCGGGAGGGGATACCCGGAGATTGCCCTGTCGGGCCAGATAGCGGAGGTTGCCCGGTCAACACCTGGCCGCATCCTCCGGTTCGGGTTGGAGGTCAGGTTATCGGCAGAAGAGGCGGACCAGTTGGGTGCCGACCACTTCGACGTCGCCTTCGGAGAGCACCATCGGGTTGATGCCGATGATGCCAAATTCGGCGCGCTGCTCGACGACGGCCACCCGGGGCGACCCGTGCAGCAGGCGGCTGATCGCATCGTAGGCGGTGAAGCCGAGCACGTCGGCATCGAGCTCCAGTTCGAGCTGGGGCACCGCGTGGTGGGCCGAATCGCGCAGCCGAACCGTCAGGCCGGGTACGGCCTGGAGTGGTTCGGCGATGTGCTGGAGCATCCCACACCACGCCTCGCGGTCCGCTTCGTCGCTGCCGGCCACGAAATGCCGGAGGGCGGTGACGAGGCCCGCGATCTCTTCGCGGCCAACCTTGAGGGCGCGGCCCACGCCCTGGTGGGGAATCCCGGCCAGCGAGCCGTCAGCCACCAGGCCCTGCTTGACCCAGGTCGGTAGCCGCACGTCCATATCGAGATGCTGGAGGGCGATTGAGCGGACGAGGTCGGCGCGGCCGGCGAGGATGCCGCTTGCCTGCGGTCCGCCCAGGGCCTTGCCGCCGGAGAAGACGACGACATCGGCGCCTTCGGCGATGAAGCGGCGCAGGTTGGCGCGGGGCGGGAGCGAGGCTGCGGCGTCGACGATCACCGGCAGGTTGTGGCGATGAGCGATCTCCGCCATTTCGGGGAGGGAAAGGGCGCCGGGTGTATCGAGGATCGGGCAGGCGAGCGCGCAGGTCCGCTCGGTGATTGCCGCTTCGACCTGCCAGGCGTAGGTGCCACCCGCCCCGGGATAGCCGAGGTATCCAGCTTCGACGAGAGTCGCACCGGCGGCACGGAGGGCATGATCGTAGGCATTGCGGTGTCCACGCTGGACGACGATCTCGTGCTTGAGGCCGGTGGTGTCGGGCAGGCGGTCCATAGCCGCCGGGTCGAGCCCGGCCATGCAGGCGGCCGCGGCGAGGGTGAGACCGGCCGCCGCCCCACCGACCACGTAGCCCGCCTCGGCGCCGGTGGCCTCGGCGATCACGCGCCCGGCGGCCTCCTGCAGTTCGTCCATCACCACGTTGGAGCGGGACGCGTCGGCCATCGCCGCCAGCACCTCGGGCGAGACGCGGTTCCCACCGAGGCGCGTCAGGGCCCCCGCCGCGTTTACCACGGGTTGCACGCCAAGATCGGTATAGAAGCTCATCAGTCCGTTTCCCCCACCATCTGCTACGCCGGGCCAGGCCCGCTGGAACCATGCCGGGCAGCTTACTATCGATCGCTTCTATTGGCGCCATCGCCCATATCCGGCCGCGATGCGCCCTGCCGACAATCACCCGTGCGACTTGCCCTCGCGGCCATCTCCCCCGATGATGGCCGCGAGGATGTCACGCTCGGTGAACGTCAATATATGGAGGAGCCACGTCATGCGAAAGTCGGTATCGCTGGGGAGCCTGCTGGTTGGAATCTCGCTGCTCGGTGCGGTGGCCGGGGCCGCCGCCCAGGAAGCGACACCCATTGCCGCTGCGGCCACGGAAACCTTCACCCTGGTCGAGCATGCGATCAACGTGACCGTAGTGGACGTCGGTGAGCCGGGCCCGAGCGCCGGGGATATCACCGTCTGGGGACCCGACCCGCTGTTCGATGAGGCCAACGAGGTCGACACCGGGGCGCTGACCCAGGGGTCGTGCCTGGCGCTGAACGGCAACTTCGACAATCACTGCACCGAAACGGTGGTCTTCCCCGATGGCAGCACCCTTGAGATCCAGGGTGTGCAACTGGGGAATGGCGGCCCGTCGGTGACGACGATCGTCGGCGGCTCGGGACGGTACCTCGGCGCGACCGGCACGGTCACCGTGACGGCTTCCGAGAACGACACGCTCTGGACCAAGACGTTCGAGATCGTGCTCGACTAACCGATTCAGGGAACATTCAGGATAGCAGCGTGCAGCCCCGCCACCGGATACGTTCAGTGGCGGGGCTGGTGCGTGTCGCGAGTTCGCCGCTTGACTTTCGGAGCACCGGTCCCATGATGAGGATGCAGTTCCAGAGGAGACATCACATGGGCGACGACTCCCCTTCCTTCCTGATCGGCCCGGCAGAGGGTACGCCGACGGTCAATCCCATCGGCGGCCAGATGGTGCGCAAAATCACCGACGCGATGACCCACGGGAACTTCTCGGTGCATGACAACATCCTGCCGGCCGGGTCGCCCGGGCCACGTCCCCACCGGCACCTGCGGCACGACGAGTTGTTCTACGTGCTGGACGGAACCCTCACGGTCCGCATCGAAGGCGACTACGTGACAGCCAGCCCGGGATCGTTTGTGGTGGTGCCGCGCGGAGCCGTTCACCAGCCGTCCAATCCGTCCGATGCGCCGGTACACGTGCTGCTGATCTTCTCACCGGGCGGCATGGACAGGTTTTTCCTCGACGTGGCTGAACGCGGGCTGCCGCTCCAGTCCGTGCCGGCAGACCCCTCAGTCCAGGAAGCACTGGCTGCCTTCACCAGCGAGTACGGCTACGAATTCGCCAGCTTCGACCCAGCCTGAACCTCGACGTCGAACAGCCGGTCATGGACCAACGCGATGGAGGTTGTCACCCGGTCGCGTTCTCTCCGGGTCTGTTGGGGATGGCTCCGCACGTCATCGTGGCAGCCCGTCCGCATTTTCTGACCTGGCGAGGATGTCTGGACACAGCGAACATGCGGGCCGGAGACAAGTCTCCGGCCCGCATGTTCGCTGTGGCGTTACCCGAGGCAACGCCACAGGTTGCTAGTTCTTGTCGTCCTTGTGGCCGAACAGCTCGCCAACCTTGTCCTTG
>JAEZJB010000363.1 GCA_023415845.1 Chloroflexota bacterium
GAAGGCGCGGTAGGTGCCTCGGGCCTGGGCGCGAAACCACGGCCGGAAGCCGAACAGGATGACTCGTCCCTTTCCGTAGGTGACTTCAACCAGGGCGGCGTGGCCGCGAATGCGATCGGCACCATTGAGCCACCCACTTAGGAGCGGTGAGGTTTGTGGATAGCGAGCGACGGTGGTGACTTCCGGGCCGGTGCCCTTGAAGACACTGCTGTTGAGGAAGAGCACCGGAAGCTCGCGGGGCAATCCAAATGCCAGTGGATGCTGAGTGTCCAGAATGACCTGAAGCAGCGAGCCGGGACAGGAGAAGTCCTCGGATGGAACCCCAGCAAGGACATTCTCGACCGGGAGAGCCAGCGCTTCGATGGCGAAGTCGGCAGATCGGTCGCAGGCAATCAGGGTGCCGCCTTCGTCGACGAATTTGCGAAGAGCGGCGATGCCAACGGCTCCGAGACCACCGAGATAGGCGGAAGGGTTGGGGTCACCTTCGCGGTTCTTCTCCGGCAATCCGGTTCGATATTCCTCGACACTCATCTCGGGAAGGATCAGGACATCCACCCGGCCGCGAAGGTTGCCCTGGCGAATATCGGGCGTGCCGAGTGACTCGTATTCCACACCAAACTCTTCGAGGATCCATCGGGCCCACCCCTCGTCGATGCAGGCCGTCCACGACTTGTAGAGACCGACGCGAACGGCGGACTGGTGCCAGACCGGATCAACATCATCCTGGGGCGCAATGGTGACGGTTGCGCCCGAGGCGGCTGCTATCCGCTCAACCGTTTCGCGCGGGACCTCGCTTTGGCTGACAAGGAGATCGCCGGTGCCCGGACCTGCCTGTTCGCGAGCGCGATAGAGAGGTGCTCCGGTGTGAAGCAGGTTGGTGAGGGCGACGACGACGGCATTCGAGCGGGCATCGAATCGCCACCACCCGTCCGCACCATCACCTGATTGCACGCTACCGGTAACTTCGATGCGATCAACGACGAGTTCAAGGGCGAGGTCGTCCGCGAGGGGATGGTCGACCTGGTAGCAGGGAACTCCCATCTGGATGGGAAGCGTGTGACCCGAAATGTCGTACGGCGGTTTGAGAGGGCCGCCGGGGTGAGTGCGGAGGTCGGGATAACGCTGGACCTCCAGCAAGGTCTTGGCGAAGGCGCCAGCGGGCTGGTCGAGGCGAATGATCCAGGTGCCGGCAGGGTACCTCACACCGTCCGCCTCGATCTCGGCCTTGGCACGATGGATTTCGACCAGGCCACGCTGGAGCAGATCGAGAAGCTCGACGGTCGCACGGGGATCGGGTCCATCGCTCGGGATGACGAAGGCGTAGGGCGCCTTCGTCCGGGCGGAGGTGCGGCGATTCAAGGCGTAGTAGTCGAGGAGCCATTGCCGCCGGTTACGCGCAAGATGCTCGAGAAAGGCCCGGGCGGCAACGAGGTCGTAGTTCACGATGTCACGGAGTGACCACTCGCCTGCTTCCCAGACCAGCGGCTGGTTCCACAGCCGGACTCGAGGATCGATGCCATAGTCGGCATTGAGGTCTGATTCCTTGAGGGTGACTGGCGTCGCAAGGCGAGCGCTGGCGGCTTCACTGAGGAGGTCGACACTCCCGTGATAGTTGCCATAGGCAAGAGACGGCGAGTAGTTGTCGAAAATGGCGTTGGTGACGACTCCGGCCAAGCCGGCGGCGGTCATGCGTTGGGCAATGTGCGATCCCAACGCAGCGAACCCCTGCTGGACTACCGGGTCCTGATTCGGATCGAGAGGGTCGATAAAGGGTGGCACCATGAATCGTGGCCCGAAGCGCCCCATCTGATGCATGTCAAAGACAGCCTGCGGGTGCTCGCGGTTGTGGAGATCCACATACACCCGAGTTTCACTTTGCGTTTGCATGAACCAGTCGCGGTTGTTGTCATGACCGACGTAGTGATGGTACAGCCAGGGCATATTCGTGCCCTCCCACTCTTCGCCCAGCGACTTGAGGTACCAGTCGGCGATCATGTCGGCGCCATCGGGGTTGTGGGCCGGGATCAGGACGGTGACTGCCTCGGAGAGAATCTGGAGCGAGTCGGGATCGGCAGCGGTCGCAAGTTCCCAGGCAAGCTGCATCGTCATGAGCAGAGAGCCGATTTCGTTCGAATGCTGGGCAGCCAGAACGAAGCCGACGGCGCGAGCTTCGTCGAACCAGGATACGGGAACCTCGGCGGACCGACTATCCCAGAGCCGCGCAAGCATCTCGCGGTTGCGCTCACGGGTTGCAGGCTTCAGGTTTTGGGGAGCAGATACATGGAGGACGAGATAGGGCAAGCCGTTGGCAGACTCGCCGGCAATTTCGACCTCAACTCGGTCGGACTCTTCGCCGAGGTATCGAACGTAGTCGACCACCTCACTCCACCGCGGCAACCAGCCGCTTTCACCCAGTTCGTGCCCGAACCACGCGGCGGGCGACTGGATCTCTGGCGCCACAAATCGACGACGGCGCCGGACCTGACCGCCGGCCATCGTCCCGCTCGCGGCCTCGACCCAGGCATCATCGAACAGCAAGACGCCGGCCGATGACTTGCTCGAAGCAGGAGGAAAGACCCCATCCGCCATTCTCGCCTTGATCAGATAGGGCGAGACACCAAGGAGCCTGGCGACTTGCGCGGTGGTGCGATATTCGCTCAGATCTTCTCGCTTTGCTCGAGGCACGTGGACTTTCACTTTCGCTGGGAGGGGCGGGTGCTACAAGGCCCGGAAAAGCGCCCGGGCCAACAGAGAGGACGGACAACAGCCGCTTGCGAACCGGATGGGTGACTTCATGCTCAATCGCAGCAGGAACGCCCGTACAAGGCACTTCCGAAATTCACCTGCTCACGCACATTCCAATCAAGACGTCGGCTATGCGCCAAGATGACCATCGTTGCGGGCGATATCACCAGCACAGCGAGCCGGAGATCGTCAGGTTGAACTCGGCTCGAGATCGCGCGGCCCGAACGCCTCGGGAAGGAGGGCGTCGAGGGTAGTGACAAGCGGCCCCTCGACACCATCGAGGATGACTGTCATGGGATCGGCCGAGGGTTTGAACTCGTTGAGTACCTGGCGACAACCGCCACAGGGTGAAGCGCGAAATGCGCGGGGGGCCGAGACCGCCACGGCGACGATGGTGCGCACGCCATTGGCGGCAGCTGTATTGACCGCCACACGCTCAGCGCAGGTGCCCAGCGGATAGGACGCGTTTTCGATGTTCGCCCCCCGGACCAGGTTGCCGTCACTGGTCATGACGCAGGCCCCGACCGGGAACCGCGAGTAGGGCGCGTAGGCATTTTCTGCCGCCGCACGGGCTTCGGCCAGCATGCGTTCGATTGTGTCTGCGTCAAGGTTCTGCGTCATACCCGTTCCTTCCGATGGAATGCAGCCGCACGTCCTGCTTCACTGGTATTCTGCACGTCGCGAATGTCGTGCGTCATGTCGCGGGGAACGTGTAGGCTATACGCCATCTCGCCGCGTTCAGGCGCCTGGCTCATTTGAGGTTGCATCATGTCAGAGGAAATCGGAAAAGACACGTTGCTGGACACGGCCAATGATCCGATGCGACTGGTGGCGGCAACGTTTCTGGGTGAGGTGCTGGGCATCGAGGACGCCGACTTGCTGGCGAGTGACCTCTCCGCGATCAAGCGGGATGCCAACGCCTCCATCTATACCATCCAACTTGACTCCTCAGTCGGCCCGGCGGCGTTTCTGGTGTATGCCTACCTGCTGCACGAGCGAGGCGGGGACGGGCACACCGGCCAGGAATTGTTCGAGAACGGATTGGCGACCCTGCAGCAGGCGGCGGCACGATCAACGCCGGGTCCGCGGGCTGTGGCGCATGCAGAGGATGGCACGTATGGATTCATTCTGGCGACGACGCCGGGAACCTATCGTGCATTGACGGGAGAGGCGCCACCGGCCGAGCTGGAGGCGACGCCAGCGGACCTGCTGCCAGTGGATGACGCCGCCAGGATTCGGTCGGAACTCGCGCAGGAACTGCTTGCCTCCCTGAAGCAGGCGAATCAGCAAGCGACAGACTGGCTCAAGGCGATCCGTGCCGTTTCGGCGGACGACGATAGTGCCGCAGATCTCCTGGCATTTACCGCCGACGAGACCGAACTGGCGCTCTACCTGCTTGACGACAACTCCATCGGTTCCCTGCTGACTGCGCTTAACCTGCTCGTGACGAGCGCGCAACAGGGGGCATCGGCCGTGATTGCCGACAGCGACGCCTAAGCGCCGCCGGCCTCAAAGCGGCTCCGGATTGCCTTCAACGCGTCGATGAGTTCGGCTTCGGTGTGGACGACGCCAAGTGATCGCTGGAGCCCACCAACCACAAATGCGTTGATGTGAAGCGCCTGATTGTCGACACCGGTTCGTGACGGGTCGGGAAGCTGGCGGAGGCGAATGTCGGTTGCGAGCCCGAGCACCCCAAGCCAGCGTGAAGGGTCCACCCGGGTACTGAGGCAATCCATATAGCCTGCCTCCCAATTGGTCCCCGAGTCCTCACTCACCTGCATCACATACACGTGAGCCCACTCCAACGCCTCAATATCGGCGTCGTAGATCTTGCGGGCGGTGATGTCGGTGCGAGTCTTGTCGTTGATGGGCTCGCTCTCGTTTGGACAATAGACCTCAAATCCATGCGCTCGCAGCTCGGCCGCAAGCCAGAGGTTGTAGCGGACCTCAGCGGCCACGAACATGGGACCTCCAAGATAGACGTTCACGGCGTCTCCTCCTGGCGAACGATGCCGCCATACCGCTGCTGCCAGGTGGCCGCCTGAGACTCGGGAACGCGCATGAAGCGGGCGGTGCCCTCCGCCAGGAGCTGGTTGTCGGCCTCGCGCCGGATTTCGCCGACAAGGTCAAGGACCCGGCCCCGGTCCTGCGCCACCCAGCCTCGCGCGACAAGTGGCACGCCAACCTCAACGGGCCGGCGATAGCGGGTGGTGAGCTCGGCGGTGACCGCCCAGATTCCATTGCGATAGAGCGACCAGGCCATGACCTCGTCGAGGATGGTGGAAATGATTCCGCCGTGGACCATGCCCGTGTATCCCTCGGCATGCAGGGGAGGCGTGAAGTATGTGATCACCCCATCGCCCTGCGGGTCAGGCAGGAGGGCGAGATGAAGCCCGTGGAGGTTGAGCTTGCCGCAGCCGAAGCAATTGTGGTCGTTGACGTCGGGGCGCAGATTGAGCGGAAGCCCCACTTCTTCAGTCATTCTCGGTGAATCCCTGATCTTTCCGGATACGGGCGACGATGCCAGACAGTGCCTCCCCAGCACCGCCTCGCACGACAACGTCGGCGATTCCGTCGAGCGGAGTCGGCGACTGGTTGATGATAATGAGCCGAGCGCCACGTTCGTGAGCGATCACCGGCAGGCGAGCGGCGGGATTGACCACGAGCGAACTGCCGACCACGAGCATGAGATCCGAGACCTGTGACACAGCCGTGGCCATGCGAAGGGCCTGTTGGGGAAGCGCCTCGCCAAAGAGGATGGTGCCGGTGCGGAGGACTCCACCACAGACCTCGCAGCGTGGATCGACCTCGCCGGCATCGAGGCGGCGCTGGATATCCTGGCCGTCCCAGATTCGCCCGCAGTCAACGCAGCGAACCGTGTGGGTGGTGCCGTGCAGCTCGATGACGCGCTCGGGATCATTCCCGGCCTTCTGATGGAGGCCGTCAATATTTTGGGTGATGACGGCGAGGAGAAACCCCATCGCTTCAAGCTCGGCAATGGCAAGGTGACCGGCGTTCGGCATGCGCGCCAGCATCTCGGGGTAGCGTTGGCGCCGGTTCTGCCAATCGACGAGCCGAGACGCTTCATCGGTGCGGATGGTATCGATGTGCGGAATCGCCTGACGCGCCCAGACGCCGTTAGGGCCCCGATAATCGGGAATCCCCGACTCGGTGCTGATGCCCGCCCCGGTGAAGACGACGAGGCGTTCGCTCGATTCGATCATCGAGGCCACCAGGTCGAGCTTGGCGGGGGTGATCGCCATCAGTTCCGAATCGGATTGCACAAATTCTTCCACGCGGTAGTGATCCCGTCATGACGGTGCCCCACATTGGACACGTCCAGTCATTGTGATGACATGCGACTGATGACGCACCCGGCAGGTGGTTAGGACGTGCGGCGAGCGCATGGTAGCCATACAGAGGCTCGTCGCAGAAACCATGCCGTCTCCCCTCCAATGCTCCTGGCCGAGAGCACATATTGACCCGATGAGTTTACCGCGATCCCCTTGTGTACGTACGCCCGCTGTGCTAGATTCCGGTAAGTACTTGTGTCACGAAGTCAATGGAGTCCGCCCTCGGGTACGTCGCATCAATTGCCTTCGGAACTCGCTTGCGAGCGTGGTTCGG
>JAEZJB010000364.1 GCA_023415845.1 Chloroflexota bacterium
TACTGGGGCGATGGTGAACTGGTCACCGGCCTGCGCGCCGGTCTCGAAGAGTCGCAGGAGATGGACCATGTCTCGCCACTCTCCCTCGCCCGCCAGTACGCCCAGCAGGTCGAGGCCGAAAATTACCAGAGCCCGGTCTTCGCCCTGAGCCGCCCCAGCTTCGAGATCGTTCCCCAGCAGGTGCAGGACCAGATCGACACCTGGTTCACCACGGCATTCGTCATCTGCACGCTCGGGCTGGCGGCGGCGGTCTGGTTTGGACGCCCACCCGAACTGGCCGCGGCCGAAACGCTGCTCGTGCTCTTCCTGCTGATGACCAATCTCTATCCGTGGTACCTGATTCCAGTGATCGCGTTACTCGCGATGCGTCCCGACCGCTGGAGCCGCTGGTATGTGATCGTGGGGACCCTCGCCGGGCTCGTCTACTACCCCATGTTCGTCTACGGGCATTACAACTCCGGCTGGAGCCGGTTCCAGATCCACCAGTTCCTCGCCATTTTCCTCGTCGGGCCAATCGTGCTCTATCTCCTGGCGCGGCTCGTCACCTGGCGCCGGGTCGAACGATGGAGACCTGCATGACCCAACCACTTCTCGTCGTGGTGCATGGCGCGGCGGCCGCTGGCAAAACCCTCCTCAGCCAATCGCTCGCCCAGGCGCTCGAGATGCCATTGATCAGCACCGATGACATCAAGGAATCGCTGTTCGATCACTTCCCCCATGGCACTATCGCCGAATCCGACCGCATCTCGGCCGCCAGCCTCGACCTGCTCTGGATCTGGCTCGACCGCCTGATGGAACTCGGCCTGGTCAGCCTGATCGTCGAATCCGTGTTTCCCGAAACCACCAGCGAACCTCGCCTGGGCGAGTTGCTGGATCTGCACGGCTATCGCGCCGTGCAGATCTACTGCCATGCCACCGAACCGGTCCTGCGTGAACGCTATGTCGCTCGCGCCCGCACACCCGGGCGCCATCCAGGCCATCAGGACCTCAGGCGGGTCGAGGGTCAGCCCATTCCCGACCATGGACCGTACCGCCCGCTGGACCTTCCTGGCCTCCTGATCGATCTCGACACCACCGACCTCGCCACCGTCGACTACCCGGCCATCACCCGCGCCATCCGCGACCTGATGTAGACGAAGGGCCGGACGCTTCCGTCGAAGCATCCGGCCCACCAGCACCGGGCGCGCTCTCCCGCAAGAGCCGCCTGGCCTGAGTCACGAGCTACGCGATGAAGTCTGGCGCCGGAGGAACCGTTACGTCGTCCGGAGCCGCATCACCTCCTTCTCCCGGGACCGGGCGGTCATCGCCTCCGATCGCCGGCATGTCGTTCATCCCACCGCGGCGACCGCGCGAACCGTTGGCGCGACCGCCCCGCTCCGAGCCACCTCGCCCCTGGCCGGACTTCCCGGCAGGACTGGCCCCGCTCAATACGAGGCCGGTATCGGCGAGTTCCGCCGCCACCCGGGCATAGGCACCCGCCTGGGCAAACGCCCCATCCTCGTACAGGTCGTAGGCCTGCTGGTACATCTCCTGCGCCAGGCCGACGATCCCGCCAATCTCGGTCGGGCTGTCGGCCGCGGCATCGGTGGCCGCAGTTACCCGATCGTGGGTCGTGGCGAGATAGCTTCCCGCCCGGGTTGCCTGGGAGGGCAGCCCCGGATAGGTCAGCTCGGCCACAATCGCGAGATGCGCCGCCTGCACGAGCCCTCGCGCTCCATGCACCTGGCGGCCGATCGTGGTGGTGTCACCGGATTCCAGTGCGGCTTCCGCCTCGTCGAGCAGACTCGTGGCCTGGCTCAGCATGTCGTCAACCGTCCTGGCGTCGATCTCACTGGCGACCGCATCGCGATCGGCCTCTACCTCGGCCATGGACTCGCGGATCCGGGCAATGTGCTCGGCGAGCCTGGTGGCATCATCGCCGTCGGACGGACCCCGCTGCTTCCCGGCCCTGTCATCACCGGCTTCCGGCGTGGCAGAGTCCTGCGCCACCGCGAAGCCGAACACCCCGGCCGCCAGCGCCCCGCCGGCGGCGAGGCCAGCTGTGACCTGGCGCCGGGACAACGCCATCGGTCTGGACGTGTCACTCACGTCATACCTCCTTTAGAACGCCCTCGTGGGCATACGAACGTCCGGGCCATGGTCGTGGCCCCTGGAGGCAACCATGTCCGAGGTGACTGAGGCATTGGTCAGGAAACGCTGAACGATGGCTGAAGAACCGGGCAAGCTCGCCTGACCGGCAGGGTCGCCACCCCGCCAGTCGGGCCGGGCCCGGCAGGTGACTCTGTGTTGTAGTGCAAGGTCCGGCGGGTCAGACGTCCCAGGGGAAGGGCTGCGGGTAGCGCCAGCCCGAAGTGTCCTGGTTCCCTCTCAGGGCATCCAGCAGCCTGGCAAGCTCGGCGGCAGAATGAACCTGGAAGTGTGGCCGCTCGGGTTCATCAACCGGCACCACCGGGTAGCGCTGGTTCCAGGCGATCCAGACGCTGGTCAACCCCAGGGCGTTGGCGCCCCGGATATCGCGAGCGAGGTTGTTCCCCACCATCAC
>JAEZJB010000452.1 GCA_023415845.1 Chloroflexota bacterium
GCGGCGCAGCGGTGGAGGGTCGCTATCCGGCGAGCGGTGACCAGGTTGTGCCGGTCCACTGCCATGCCTGGCTGGGATCGATGAGATCGACCTTCGTGCCGTTCCAGATTGGCTGGATGTTGGTGGCCTGCCAGGCGACCCCGGTGGGGCTCAGGTCGACCACGGTTGCTTCGAAGAGGGATTCGATCTGGGCACCGCAGGCGACCTGCAGCACTGCTGCCTGCTGGAGCAGCGTGCGGACATGGACGTGCCCATGGAAAACGAGGGTGGGGGCGGTGCGGGCGAGTAGGGGCGTGACGATGGCATCGATGTTGGCGAGGTCGCGGTCGTACTTGAGCCCGGCCTGCGCGAAGTTTTCGCGGATGGGCAGGAGTGGGTAGTGGCTGAAGGCGAGCGTGGGGGTGTCGCCCCAGGACGCGATATCGGGTACGGGTTCGGCAGCGTAATCAAGGTCGCCAACCCGAGCGAGGCCGGTGCCAACGACCTGCCAGCCGGTGGTGAGGGGGCGGGGCGTGGCGTCCAGCACCTCGATGGTGGTGTGGCCATCGGCGGCGATGGCGTGGGCGAGTGAATCGGGGCGCTCGTCGAGATCGTGATTGCCAGGGATGATCCAGACCGGGGCGGTGGACCGGGTGAGGGTGGCGAGGGCCTCTCGGAGGGACCCATGGTCGCCGAAGTTGGCGGTGTCGCCAAGGACGACCAGGCGATCGAGGTTCTGGCTGTTCAGAAAGTCGAGTGACTGGGCAAGGCGTTCGCGGACGGACGCGAACTGATGGGGATTGTGCCAGCCCGAGGCAGGGCTACCGGGTGGGCAGATGTGAATGTCGGTGAGAATGCCGAGGCGCATAACTGATGATCTCCAGGAAGGAAGACGAACACGATTCCGACCGGCATTGTGCCCGCGAATGAGGCGGGACAACACTCCCTGCACAGGTGTGCCGGTGCTTCAGGGGACAACGATTGTGGAGACGATCGAGTGGGCAGAAAGAGAAACCATTTCCCGCGACCAGTTGACACATGTCGATGGCGACGTATGATCGAGTTGTAAGACATGTTACAGGCCAATACAGGTCGGGGTAGGTATCCAGAAGGTGATTGCCGTGTCGCAACCTCCCGGTTCGTCATACCCAATACGTCCGTTTACCCCTACTTCGCGTGCGCGTGAAGTGGAGGAGCGAATACGGGAGTACATCACTGGCAATGACCTCTCGGCTGGCGCACGACTGCCAGGTGAAGAGTGGTTCGCCGAGCAGTTACAGGTTGGGCGGCCACTGATTCGGGAGGCCATGAAGGGCCTCGAGGCAGTGGGCCTGATCGAGACGCGACGGGGTGTTGGGCGATTCGTCTCGAGTTTTGATCCCGACGCCTATCTGCGGACCTACACGACCGAGATGTTGTTACAGAGCTTCTCGGAAGAGGAGATCAACGAGACGCGTTGCCTGCTCGAAATCTCGATGGCGGCTGATGCCACCAGTCGCCTGACCGATGGTGACCTGGAAACGATCTGCAACCTTTGGGAAGAGATCCAGGCTTCGGCGACACAGGGGCAAGCGAATGCCACCGCGGATCTGGGGCTTCATCGCACCATCATGCAGCGGGCGGATAACCGACTGATCGTCGCCATGCTGGATGCCGTTTACGCACTCACGGTTCGTCGATACGGGGACGGACACCACACTCACGATCACGACAGATTGCAGCAGGACCTGGCGGAACACGCCGCGATCGTTGAAGCCGCGCTGGCGCGGGATGGGAGGGCCGTACGCAGGGCACTGGTGAATCATTTTCGGACGACTGCCACCAGACTCGGGATTGACCAGCGGTGGCGAGATGTCTTCACCCAGGAGCCTGTGACGTGACACACGAGACGACACCAAGGTTGGGGGCCATGTGACGGCAATCGGGTGATGTGCCGATTGCCGAATCGGTTCTGGATGCACCGTCGTGGGTGCAGGGAGCGTAGAGAACACATGACACATTCCGAGTTCGAGAATCTGGTTGAAAGTGTTCGTGCTGGTCATCTTTCCCGCCGTGACATGGTGAAGCAGGCAGCGGCGCTCGGGCTGTCAGTTTCCGCCATTTATGGACTCCTCACCTCCAGTGCCGTGGCGCAGGACGGTGGGGATGAGGCTCCGGTGAAGGGGAACGAACCCCTTGAAGAGATTCCGGCCGAAGGTCTGGCCGAGAGCCAGGTCTTCCGCTATGGCTTTTCGCCAGCACTGACCGCGTTTGACCCGGCGACCGAGTCAGGGTATTTCCGCTGGGTGTTGCCACTGGTGTTCACGCCGCTCTTTCAGTTCAGTGGCGCAGGCACCAGCGCGGACGACATTCTGCCGGGCCTGTGCACCAACTATGACGTGAGCGAGGATGGGACGATCTACACGCTCCACGTCGACCCGGATGCGGTGTGGTCGGATGGCACCCAGGTCACGACGGCCGACATCATTGGGTGGCTGGAATACATCTCCAGCCAGGACAACCCGGGTCCTTACAAGAACACGCTGCAGGACGTGGTGGGATGGGCCGAGTACAACACAGGTGAAGCGGAAACGATCAGTGGCCTGGTGGCGGTTGACGATGTCACGCTGACGATGGAACTGACGCAGGCCAATCCGCTCTTCCCGATCAATGTGTTGATCGATTATCGGTGTGGTGGTACCAAGGCCGACGTTGCTCGTGCCAACCCGACCGGCTGGTGGGACGACAACCCGCCCGTTAATGGACCGTTCGCGGTGGAGAAGCTCGACTTCGATGCCGGCGAGTACAACTTTGTGCCCAATCCCTCGTGGTGGCGAAATCCTCCGGTCCTGCAGCGGATTGAGGCGGTGGGCAGCATCGATCAACAGACCCTGATGCTGATGTTCGAGAACGGCCAACTGGACGCGATGTTCGTGTTCGGTGAAGAGGCTCTCCAGATGGAGATGAATTACCCGGAGACCGTGCAGCCGATGCCTGGTGCGGGTGGCATGTTCTACTGGGGCATGCACGTGAATCTGGAACCGACCAACGACATCCAGGTGCGCAAGGCCCTGCGCCACGCAGTGGATGCTCCGGCGATTGCCAACGCCGTCTACCAGGGGCAGCGGCTGGCAGGGCGTGGACCGATCTGGCAGGCCGGTATCGTGGGCAGCCGCTTCGATGAGATCGAGAGCGAACACGAGTTCTTCCGGTTCGATCCGGCGCTGGCGGCGGAGGACCTGGCTGCTTCCAGTTATGGTTCGGCGGTCAACCTGCCAATGCTGAACATCACCACGGGTGGCAGTGCTGGTGACAAGGTGCGCGCGACCGAGATCATGGTGGAAATGCTGCGCACCAACCTCGGCATTACCAATATTGACGTCCGCGAGAACGCCCAGGCGTTCGGCAAGGAACTCGCCTCGGAGATCGTCAATCTTAACCGGACCAGCATTGGTGGCATTCCTGATGCCGCGAACATGTTGAAGACGATGGGCGAGTCCACCGGCGGGCAGGCCATCTCCAACTTCGGCGGGTATGTCAACGAGGAACTGGATGCGCTGATCGCCCTCGCCTTCTACATGGATCGAGCCGACCCCGCCTATGTCGAGACGGTGCACGAAGCCGAAGACATGTATCTCGACGACTACACCTACATCCCGCTGATGATCGATCCGTACTCCTACTATGTGCAGCCGTGGCTGAGGAACCTGCGGGCCAACCGCCACAACGTGATCTATACGCTGGGTGAGATGTTCCTGCTGCCGCAGGACTAACGGTCAGTGCTGACCGGTGGACG
>JAEZJB010000459.1 GCA_023415845.1 Chloroflexota bacterium
GATGGCAATCACCTCACGATTCGTCCAGTCTGCACAGCGTCACCGAGGTACTGCATGACAAACTCCGTCGCAATGTATTTCGCCCGGATCGAGAGCCTGCTCCACGAACTTCAGGCAGCCGAGTCGGCCGCGATCGAGCAGGCCGCCAGTCGCATTGCCGAGACGATTGCCAATGATGGGCTCGTCCACGTCTTCGGCTCCGGGCATTCGAACCTGCTGGCCCAGGAAGTCTTCCATCGCGCCGGCGGCCTGGTGCCGGTCAACGCGATGCTCGATGTCAACCTGACGATCTTTGGATCGGCCCGGGCGACGATGGTGGAGCGGCTCGAAGGCTACGCACCTTCACTTCTTGCCACGTACGAGGTGCAGCACGTCGACACGGTGATCGTCATTTCCACGTCGGGGGTCAATCCCGTGCCGGTCGAAGTGGCTGAGCTGGCGCGAAAGCAGGGAGCGTTCGTGATCGGGGTCGTTTCGGCCGCGGCCTACGCCAACGCGCCGACCCGGACCAGCACCGGCAAACGGCTGGCCGATGTCGTGGACGTCGTCCTGGATACGCACGTACCGGTCGGCGATGCCGTACAACCAATTGGCGACAGCGGCATCGTGGTTGGAGCAACCTCGACCATCCTGGGGGCCACGCTGCTTAACGCCTTGTTCGTGGCCGCCGCGTCAGCGCTTGAGGAACGCGGTCTCCCGGTACCTGCGTTCGTGAGCCAGAACGTGCCAGGCGGAGACGAGCACAATCATGACCTGATCGCGCGGTATCAAAGCCGCATTCCGCTGATGAAGCCATGACGAGATCGACTTCGCTGGTGCTGGCTGTTGATGGGGGCCAGACCTCGAGCAAGGCCATCATCGCCACGCCGGACGGCCACATCCTCGGCCAGGGAACCGGATCGGCCTGCGATCACCTGCACGGCCCCAACGGGTACGAACGGAACCGGGACGCCATTCAGTCGAGCGCGCAGGCCGCCCTCGCTGATGCCGGGCGCGACGCCAGCGAGATCGGCATCGTGGGGCTCGGACTCACCAGCGCGCCGCGCGAATCGGAGCGACTGCGGTTGTTCGACAAGATGGTGCGCGAGATTTGCACTCCGGAGACGATATGGGTCGACTCGGACTTCGTCTCCAACCTGGCCGGAGCTTCGGGCGGCGAACCAGGCATCGTCGTGATCGCCGGCGGCGGTTCAATCGGCTATGGGGTCGATCCGTCTGGACGGGAAGCGATTGCTGGCGGACTTGGGTACCTGATGGGCGATGAAGGCAGCGGCTGGTATCTCGGCCTTCGGGCGATCCAGGAATCGGCTCGTGCCTTCGACCTGCGTGGTCCGGAGACAGCGCTCCTCCCGATGGTTCTCGACCACTACGGGATCCAGACCATTCGCCAGATCATCCGGATCATCTACAACCAGGATTTCCTCCGTGAACAGGTATCGGTTCTCGCCCCCAAGGTCGTCGCGATTGCCGAGTCTGGTGATGCAGTGGCCACCGAGATCGTCACGACCGGGGCTGAGCGACTGGCAGGCCTCGCGCTCGGTGCGATGCGGCAGCTCCAACAACCCGGCGACGAGGTCGTCGTCTACCCGACTGGCGGAATCTTCAAGGCTGGTCCCATGATCATGGACTCGTTTACCAACACGATTCAGGCGGCATGGCCAACAGCCTCGGTCCACAACCCCAGGTTTCCACCCGTGGTGGGAGCGTACCTGCGGGCGATCGATCATGCCGGGATCGAGGTCGACGACGGTATCCGGGCGCGACTCTCCGAGTCTCTGGCGGCCTTATGACGTCCTGGCTTGCGGGGGCGGCAACCAGTCTCTTCACCGTTCCGCGCGGAACGGCCCTGGGCGGCTACGCGGATCGGCCCGACGTCTCGCGGGGAACCGCCGATCAACTCGAGATCAATGCCCTTGTGCTCCAGGCCGAAGATGCGACGCTGCACATCGTGGCGGCCGACGTCATCGGGGTCGATCCGTCGCTTGTCGACGAGATCGCAGCAGCGGCGGAAATCGCCTCCAACGCATTGATCCTCGCCGCGAGTCACACCCATTCAGGCCCGATTGGCGTGCCGCTCCGACTGCACCCGGCCAGCGACCCCACGGTTGATCCGGTCTTGCGACGGCAATTCGTGAACCTGGCGAGTGATGCCATCCGGCGAGCCAGCGCCGGCCGCGCAGGCGCTGTCCTTCAGCACGGGACGGTCGATGTTCCCGGTGCGTGGTCGAATCGCAACAACCCCGAGTTGGCGGCGGACAGCCGGGTGCGCGTGCTCGCGGTGCGCGGAGCGGCAGCCGACGATCTTGTTGCGCTCGTTGCGCTTATCCCGTGCCACCCCACCATCCTCGGGGCCAGCAACCTGCTCGTCTCGGCAGACCTGCACGGTGGTATCCGGCGAGCCCTGAGGACATCGATCGATGACGACGTGCCGATCCTGACGCTCACCGGAGCGGCTGGCGATGTCAGCACTCGCTTCACGCGTCGGGAGTCCACGCTGAGGGAGACGGATCGGCTCGGAGCGATCGTGACCGAACCCCTGGCGTCGGCGCTACCGGACCTCGCTCCAGTGGCGCCTGGCCTGACCGGCATGGCGACCGAAGTGCGATTGATTCCCCGGCATCTGGACCCACACACAGTACAGGGTGCACTGAAAGCGGCCCAGAACGCGTGGCAGGTGGTCGACGAAGACACCACCGCCAGCGAGGCGGCACGTCGGGTAGCCTGGACACGCCTGCAGGGAGCCGAAATTCAGGCACGCATTGCCGACCTGCCGCCCGTGGAGGCCCCGCTTTTGGCCTGGCGCCTCGGGGACGAACTTGCGATTGTCACCATACCCGGCGAACTCTTCTCATCACTGGGCCAGCAGATCGAGTCATCCGGCAACGGTGCGAACGTCTGGGTTGTTGGGTACGCGAACGGGTACATCGGATACCTGGTGGACAGCGACGCCGTGTCGCGTGGGACATATGAGGCATTCGCCAGTCCCTGGTCGACGGAATCGAGCGGACAGATGGTGACGGCTGCGACCGAACTGGTCGAGCGGTTGATGTCGGCGAGCACGGATTCAGACTGCGAGACCACCGATTCCCTCACCTGAGAAGCGACAGCGCGCAATCGAAGCAGGCCGCATGGCGACCGTGCTAGACTTCGGACTTGCGCGCCAGGTTGGTGCGGTGTTTGTGGTGTGCCTGAACGAGGACCCGCGAGACACAAGTACGGCATCCTCATCCGGATGTCGGGAGGTAGGAGCCAACTCGTCATGGCAGATGAGCTGATTCTGAGGGCCGAACCGCGGAACGTCCACGGGAAAAAGGTCAAGGCACTTCGACGCGAAGGACTGATTCCGGGCGTCGTCTATGGTCCGGTCGTTGAAGGCACCGTGTCGGTGTCTGTCAATCGACGGATTTTCGACAAGTTCTTCATGGCCAATGGCCATTCCACCGTCTTCTCGCTGGAATGGGACGGCGGCAAGCAGCCGGTCCTGATCCGCGAGGTGCAGATCGATCCGGTGACGCGGAACCCGCTGCACATCGACTTCTTCGCGCCGAACATGCGCGTCGCGTTGTCGCAGTCGGTACCGGTGGTGATCGTCAACGTCGGCACCCACGCTGGCGTGCTGCAGACGCTGCTCACCGAAGTGACGGTTGAAGCGCTGCCGGCCGATCTGCCTCAGCAGGTCGAAGTCGACGCCGCCGGACTGGCCGAAATCGGTGACTCGATTCACGCCCGCGATCTCGTTCTTCCCGCATCGGTGACGCTGATCACCGACGGTGACGAACTGATTGCCTCGCTGATCGCCGAGGCGGCTCCGGAGGCTGAAGAGACCGAAGCCGAGGAAGGCACGACTGACGCCGAGGTCGAAGAGACCGTCGGCGAAGCCGAGACTGCAACCGAGGAATAACATTCCCCGTTCATGCCATGTCAGGCAACCGCCGCCCGTGGTGTTCTTCGGGCGGCGGTTGTCGTTTCAGGCGGTCGCCACCGTAGCCGGCGCACCAATTAATTCTCGAACCGGACCGGCAAGCAACCTCAGCGTCGTCTCAATCCGTTCGCGACTGGCTCCCATGGCATAGGGGCTGCCAAGGAAAAGATCGAACGGCACGACCTCCCGGCTGCGTAGAATCGCCTTGGCCACTGTCTCCGGGCTGCCCGCGATCATGACGCCCTCACGCACCATCTCGTCGAACCGGGTGTTGGCATCCGCCCGTCGTTCGGAGCGAGTCGCTTCACTCTGTTCGCCCTGAGCCAGCTCACCGAGGCGCAGGAGATCGCCAATCACGTCCTCCCGCACCTGCTGATCACTGTCGGCCACGATGATCGACCGCATGAGCGCGAGCCGCCCCAGTGGGCGCGGTGGTTCCGACTCGATCGTTTCAGGCGTCCGCTTCGCCAGTCCATCCCGGTAGCTCGCCACCGTTGGCGCCAGCGCTGCCAGCGGCTTGAACCCAACCGCCAGTCCGAGACCGTTGGCGGCCATCCACTGACTCGCCATCGGCTCGGTGCCAGCAAACCAGAGCGGTGGATGCGGATCCTGCTGGGCAAGTGGGGAGACGGTCACCCCCTTGAGCGCGAACTGGTTCCGCTCGTACGACACCGTGCCGCCGGTCAGCAGCGCCTTGAGCAGAGCCAGTCGTTCCTGGAAGCGGGGGATCCGGAGATTGGGATCGACTCCAAGGGCAACGAGTTCCTCCACCCGGTGGCCCATGCCAAAGCCGACTTCCAGCCGTCCATCGCTGAGCAGGTCGAGAATCCCGATTTGCTCCGCCAACTCGACCGGATCCTTGATCGGCAGGGTGTAGGCCATCACGCCCAGGCGCATACGGATGGTGCGCTGGGAGGCAGCAGCAATCCAGGCGGTGGCCGATGCGGCCGCGAACTGCGGCATGAAGTGGCGCTCGGCGACGAACGCGGCATCATAGCCAAGGCGATCTGCCAGCGCGAGATCGTCCAGACGAAGCCGCAGCATCTCGGGCAGCGAGACGTCCTGGAGGGGATCGATCTGCATGATATCGAAGAGGCCCAGCTTCACCGGGGCAAGGGGCAAGGTGTCGGACACGTGCGGCGTTCCTGACCAGTCTCATCCGAAAGACACTGCGTTGGTGTCGTTCGCTGACCATGTCACAGGTGCCATCACCTGCGCAAGGCACACAAAAAGGCCGACCCCGTGGGGCCGGCCTTTTCGTCCTGGGCATCACGGTAGTTGGCGCTTAGCGCACAACCTCCACCGAGATGCCCTCGGTCGCGTGACTACTCATGGGCATCACCTCCTTTACCCTAACTGGTTCAGGCGAATACCTGGTCGAGCAACTCTCGACCGTGAATCCACCGTATCACGAGGGTGAGAGCGAGTCAACACGTGACTGACCAACATTCTGCCGGCCTGTCCAGATGATTGGGTCACGGTGTGGATCGGCTGCCCACCTGGGTGACAGGTGATTCCGGCACTCACTCACGTGCGATAGACGATGGTTCCGACGAGGAAAACACAGATGAGCAGGAGGATGATCAGGAGCACGATGATGATCGCCAGGCACGACCGCGAGGCGGAGCCAAGGTCGCGGGGATTGACGAGCCCCTCAAACTCTTCGTGCGTTTCGATGTATTCGATTCGAGCCGGTCGGCCGGGAACAGTAAACGTCTCGGGAGGCTGCTGGTGATTCTGGTCGGTCATCCCTGTTTCGCGTCTGCCTCGGTCGCCCGCCAAACATGCACGATGCGCCAGGCGGCGGTCACATGCGTCAGGATCGCCAGAATCCAGAGCGCCCACAGCGGCTGATTGATGATCAGGCACAGGGCAAGCAGGATGACCCGCTCCGGTCTTGCGACCAGTCCAACCGAAGCTCCATACCCGATCGCCTCGGCGCGCGCCCGGGCGTAACTGATCATCAGGGCACCGGAGCAGGCAACCAGAATCAGCACCGAGCCAATTTCGGCATCATCACCCTGGTTGAGCCAGAGCAGGAGGCCGACGTAGACCACGATTTCGGAATAGCGATCGAGGGTGGAGTCGAAGAATCCACCGAACTTCGATACCGAGCCGGTCGCCCGGGCGATCGCGCCATCGACCATGTCGAAGGCGGAGGCGATCAACAGCAGGACACCGCCGATGCGTGGATGACCGGAGGCGATCACTGCCGCCACGCCGGCATTGAGGAGGAAGCCGATCAGGGTCGCCATATTGGCTGTCATACCGATGCGTGAAAGCCACGTTCCGACATGCAACATGTAGTGGCGCACCCATTGGCCTATCCGCTCCGAAATCACCGGATTCCCTCCACGGCGGATCTGCCCCGCCTCAGTGCCCCTGCTCCAGCCTCAACTTCGCTGCATTGTAGGGTATGCCCGCGCCGCTCTGCTTCAGCCCCGTTGGCGTTGGCGCCATGGTTCGAGCCGTGCGCGCTCCCCCGCCCGATGGTACGTCTCAAGCACCCGCTGGGCCACGTTCGACCAATCGTACTGTTGGGCCGACGATCGACCGTTGTGGCCAAGCGTTTCCCGCAGTTCGCGGTCGGCCAGCACACGCACCAGGGCCAGCGCCAGCGCTGCCGGATCCTTGGGCTCGACCAGCAACCCGTTGTACCCGGATTTCACGACACTGGCGTACCCAGGGATATCGGACGCCACCACCGCCCGGCCCGCCGCCATGGGTTCGACGACCACGTAGCCAAAGCTCTCGTTACCGGTGGACGGCACGCAACAGACATCGGCACTCGCGTAGTAGCGTGCTTTCTCTTCCTGGGAGACAAAGCCCTTGAACTCGATATTGTCGACGCCGTAGCGTTCCATGAGGTTGGCGAACTTCTCGGGGCGCCCCGACCCGAGCACCACCAGCCGCGCATTCGGGAATTGCTGGCGCACGAGCGGCAGCGCCTTCACCAGGTAGCGAAAACCCTTGCGCGACTCCTCGAACCGCCCGATGAACAGGATGGTCTTGCGATCGCCATTCGCCCACGGGAATGGTTCGATTTCCGCGCTGTAGCGCGCAACATCAATCCCGTTCGGGATGACCTCGTAATCGCCCTCGAAATACTTCATCACGAAGTCACGCGCGGGGGGCGAAACGGCGATCCGTGCATCGAGCCGCGTCAGCACGAAGGACATGTAGGGCTTGAGCGCGGAGTACCAGGGTTGCGAGCCGCTGAAGGCATGAAACGTCCCGACGTTCACGGAGCGGGAGTTCAAGAGCACCATGTAGGGCAGCACCGGCATGAGTGGCTCGTGCAGGTGGACGACGTCAAACTTCTCCTGCTTCATGATCTGCCGCACATCGGCGTAGAGCGTCACATCGAAGGTGAGCCGCATCTTCGACCCGTTGCCGGGAATGGTGATGGTGCGGCCGATCCCGTAATAGCCGTCGCCCCGCTCCAGTCCGCCCTGGTTGCCGCGAGGGGCCATTACCACCGTCTGGTGACCGAGACGCCGAAATTCATCACTGAGGTGGGCGACATGCTCGGCGACGCCGCCGGGCTTCTCCATGTCATATGGTGAAACAAGAGCAATCTTCACAGTTCATCTCGGCGCGCAGGCGAACGCTGTGGAGGCACAGCCATGCGGGAATGATGACACAGCGATTCCTCGTTTGGGGCGGAACGAAGCGTCAATCGAGGTCGATCGTCATTCCGTCGGTGGCGAGGAACACGTTTTCCGGGAGGCGAGGGGCAACCTCGGCGTACAACCCCAGGTCGTGGGCCACGTGCGTCAGGTAGGCACGCTGCGGCCGCAACTCTTCGATCGTCGCCAGCGCCTCGGCCAGGTTCATATGAGCCGGATGCTCCCGCTGCCGCAGCGCCGTCAGCACGAGCACGTCGAGATTCTGCAGCAACGGTCGCGATTCAGCGGGAATCGTCTTCACATCGGTGATGTATGCGGCATCACCGTAGCGAAACCCCACGATCGGCAGGCGCCCATGATTGATGGGAACCGGCAGGAGATGCTCTCCCATCACCTCAAGCGGCGCGTCGGGCGTGAATTCGTGCAGCGTGAGATCCGGCTTTCCACCGAAGAAGGGAAAAGTCTCCTCGAAGGCATACCCGAATCGCTGCCGGAGTTCCGCGGCAGTCTCAGAAGTAGCCCAGACTGGTATCCACTCCTCCTGCACGATGTTGAACCGACGCAGCTCGTCCAGCCCCGAGGTGTGGTCGGCGTGCGCGTGGGTGAAGACGACCGCGTCGATCCGATCAGGTCGTGCGGCGAGCATCTGCTCGCGGAGGTCGGGCGACGTGTCGATCAGGATGGTTGCGTCATCCGTGCGGAGGAG
>JAEZJB010000460.1 GCA_023415845.1 Chloroflexota bacterium
TCAACAGGCGTACGTTCACGTCCGACTGAAGGTGGTACTGCTACGGGGCTATGCCACGCCTTCAGACTACCACGGTTCATAGACCTGAACGAGTGGATTTCCCTTCTGGTTACGGAAAAGTCTTACCCTGCGTTGCCCGGACGTCGATCGGTGCCTGCAAGGCGCTGGAGTGCGGAAGTCCTCTGGCAAAACCCAGTTGGATGGCACGGGCGAAATCACTGGCCATCCAAAGGACACATGCGGGCGAATCAGCAGCTGGCGCCGAGCCACTTGTCCTCTCGCGTGACTCATCGACATTCCGCTGCGAAAGACCGTGATTCCTGATCGCGGCCAAATGGCGCGAGGTGAGAACAGAGATTCGTCGTGCGGTATACTCGCGTGGTATCGGTACGCACCGCGCCGGGAATCAGCCTGAGCGCGGTTGTTGTGCGTACTTCGATGCAAGGGAGATCACCACCGTGGTTACCAAGCCCGTCATTCCCCTCACCCCGATCGGTGAAGTACAACACACACTGCCCCGCCTTCCCCTCAACGGAAAACGGTTCTTCATCTGGACAATCGGTTGCCAGATGAATGAAGCGGATAGCGCGAAGGTCGCCTCGATGCTGCAGGAAGTTGGCTACCAGCCAACCGCCAATGAGGAAGAGGCCGACATCGTCGTTCTCAATTCCTGTGTGGTGCGCCAGGCAGCAGAGGACCGCGTCGCCGGCAAGCTCAATTCGCTGGTCAGGCTGAAGCGGGCCAAACCCGACATGCCTCTCGTCCTCACCGGTTGCATGGTCACCAAGCAGCAGGAAAAACTGCGGGAGACTTTCCCGCACGTCGACCTCTTCTTCGACCCGTCAGACTTCGACAAGCTCCAGCAGGTGGTGCCGGAACTTGCCGAGCTCGAAGACGATCTCGATCTCCTGCCGCATTATTACCAGCCGCAAACCGATGCCGGGGTCAAGGGCTTCACGGCGTATGTGCCGATCATCTATGGCTGCAACTTCCTGTGCTCGTACTGCATCGTGCCATACCGGCGCGGCAAGGAAACAAGCCGACCACTACAGGACATCGTGACTGAAGTGGAGAAGATTGTGGCCTCGGGCGTACGCGAAGTCACGCTCCTCGGTCAAACTGTCAACGCCTACGGCCATGACCTTCCCGACAACCCGAACCTGGCGGATCTCCTGCGAGCCATCGATGCGATTCCGGGACTCGATCGCCTTCGGTTCCTGACATCTCACCCGAAATACATGTCCGACGAGATCATCGACACGATGGCCGACCTGCGGACGACGTGTGAGCACATGAACCTGCCGGTGCAGGCGGGCGACAACGAAGTACTCCGGCGGATGCGGCGAACCTATACACGCGACATGTGGATGGAGCGGGTCGCCTACACGCGGGAAAAGATGCCGGACGTCACGATTGCGACCGATATCATCGTGGGATTTCCCGGCGAAACCGAAGCCCAGTTCATGCAGACGTACGACATGCTGGAGCGAACCAAGTGCGACAAGGTTCACCTGGCGATGTACTCGCCGCGGCCCGGGACGCTTTCGGCACGGTGGGAAGATGACATTCCGCACGAGGAAAAGCATCGTCGTCACCAGGCGCTCGAAAAGCTGCAGGAACGCGTGTGCACCGAACTCAACGCCCCACGGCTGGGCAAGACCTACGAGGTGCTGGTCGAAGGCAAATCGAAGGGCCGATGGACGGGCCGCACACGGGGCAACACCCTGGTCCACTTCGACGCTGACGGTGACCTGGTCGGCAAACTGATCGACGTGCGGGTCACGCGAACTTCTCCCTGGTATCTGATGGGCGAGCCCGCGGGCGCCCCACGATAACTCTCGCTTCCCGGCGCCCGCTACGGATCTGGCCGGGCCAGAAAGGAATCACCTTGGTCGCACGAAAAACCGACAAGTCATCCAAACGACAACTCGTTGCCGAAGCCATTGCCGCGGCGGTGGAAGGTCGGTGGGAAGATGCCCTGAAGACCAACGACGCGCTCCTCGCCCGCTTTCCGCACGATGCCGACACGCTCAACCGGAAGGGTCGAGCGCTGATCGAGCTTCGCCAGCTCAATGCGGCGCGGGACGCTTACACGGAGTCCCTGAAGGCCGATCCGGCAAACATGATCGCGCGGCGGAACCTGCAGCGACTGGAGAAGCTCTACAACCGGCCAGAGGGGTCCCTGGAAGGAACCGACCCGACTGGTGCCATCCTTCCACGTCAGAACACGTTCATCGAGGAAACCGGCAAGACCTGGGTGGATGAACTCGTCAACCCGGCCGAGGAAACCCGTCTTTACGAGATTTCACCAGGCGAGCAACTGGTGATGGTTGTGGAAGACGGAAAGGTGTTCGTCGACACCACGCAGGGCATTCGGCTTGGCGAGGTGGGAGCACCGATTGGCCAGCGAATCGCCGACCTGATCGGTGGCGGAAATCGCTATGAGGTACATGCGCTGGGTATCTCCGGGCAGAGCCTGCGGGTAATCATCCGAGAGGTCTACCAGGATCCATCGCAGATGACCCTGATCTCGTTCCCGGAGCAGGTGCGGAAGACGCAGGAACTCATGCGAGAGCG
>JAEZJB010000094.1 GCA_023415845.1 Chloroflexota bacterium
GGCAGTATCGAGTGATGACCAACTCGCCGACCTACGACCAGCAGTTGGCGATTGCGGCCTACTGGAGCCGGGTTGATCCGATCACGTTCCTGCCCGGTTCGTTCAATGCGGCAGATCGCTTCGTACGCGCCTCGTTCATGATCGATGCGATCCCACCCGCTCTCGAGCGGCGGATTATTGGGGCTGTGCCCGATGAGGTGTACGAAAACCAGGCGGTCGCCAGCGTGATGAGTGTCATGCGCTCGGTTGGTGTTCCGCTGGGCGTCTCCAATCCGGTCCTGCCGAACCTGTCCTCCTCGTTGTGGCGAACAGTCTATGACCATCGCCGGATGATGATGTTCTTCGACTCGGCGACCACACCGAACACCTTCTGGGTGTCGCTGAGCGATCTCGACTTCAGCGAGGGTGCTCCGGTGAAGAAGCTGGAGATCGCTGGCGGCAGAATCTATGCCGGGAACGCGGCCGCCGAGTTCGTGGAGGCAGAGCCCTTCACGGTCCTGGGGGCGAGCTAGCGACAGCACGGATCCTGATCGCCAGAAAATCAGGAGTCCGTGATCTGCTGACAGTGATGATGGGCTGCGGTATCGTGCCGGAACGAGTCTCACCAGGAGCAGTTCATGGCCAGGCCGCAGCGCATCATCGATGCAGTGGAAGCATTCGTTCTCCGGGCTCCGAAGGATTATGCCGCCGGTGCCGGGCTCGCGACGCCAGCGCGGGACGGAGTGCCAGCTCGCCCGAGAGCGTTGGCGGAGGTTGGCGACTTTCACGTTTGTACCTATCCACCACAGGCCCAGACCTGCCTGGTGAAGATCACCGCCGACGATGGGACCGTCGGCTGGGGCGAGGCGCACGCGCCGCTGGGACCCGAAGCCACGGTTGCCGTCGTGCAGCACGTGCTGGCACCGCTCCTGCTGGGCAAGGATCCGCTGGCAATCGAGCGTCACTGGGAATACATGTACGGCTCCCAGCGACTGCGCGGCCACCTGATGGGCTACCAGATGGAAGCGATCGCCGGCGTCGATATCGCGCTCTGGGACCTGGCTGGCAAGCTTCTCGAGGTGCCCGTCTACACCCTGCTTGGCGGTCCGCTCCGGACTGAGCTGCCGTGCTATGCGTCGGGGGTGCCAGGCAGCACGGCGGAGGAGCGGTATGCAAGCGCAGCCGCTTTCGTCGAAGAGGGGTATACCGCGGTCAAGGCGTCGATCGGACGCGGGAACGTGGACGATGATCTCGCGGGCGTCGCAGCAGTGGTGGAGGGCGTGGCTGGCCGGGCCGATGTGCTGGTCGATGCTCATGGCGCCTATGCGGCTGACCTTGCCCTGACCGTCGGCCGGCGCCTGCAGCAAATGGGGGTCTTCTGGCTGGAAGATGCCCTGCCGCCCGAGGATATCGCCGGGTATGTGCGGCTCGCGGCCGCGCTGGACATGCTGGTGGTGGGTGGGGAAACGGAGTGTACGCGCTGGCAAATCGCCGAGCGACTGCGAGTCGGGGCGTTCGATGCGATTCTGCCGGATATCTGCCGGGCAGGCGGGATCAGTGAAGGACGCAGGATTGCCGATGTTGCCCGCCTGCACAACGTGCGGTGGTGCGCCCATGTCTCCATGGGGTCATCCGTCCATGTCTCGGCTGCGGCCCACCTGGCGGCGGCTTCGCCCAACTTCCTGATCTTCGAGTTTTCCAGCACCCCGAACCCGATTGGTGAGGGGTTGTTGACCGCACCGTTGCACCCGGTGGGCGGAATGCTGACCGTGCCTGACGGTCCGGGGCTGGGAATCACCTTTGACGAAGCGAAACTGAGCGCCTGTCTGCAGTAAGGAGCAATGACGATGTCCGCCGATCACTCGTTCCGTGGCGTGTTCGCGATTCCGCCGACGCCGTTTGCCGACGATGGCTCGATCGATGAGGTTGGCCTGCAGCGATGTGTGGACTTCTGCATCGAGGCGGGTGCAGGCGGGGTGGTGGCCAGTGTGAACGCGAGTGAAGCGATCGCACTGACCGACGATGAGCGTCTGCGAGCAACGGAGGTTGTCATCTCCCAGGCGGCGGGACGTGTGCCGGTCGTGATCGGGGTGTCCGGAGTGTCGACGGCGGCCTCCGCTCTTTACGCCCGTCATGCCGCCCGAGCCGGAGCCGATGCGGTGATGGCGATGCCGCCGTATGTGCGCCATCCGCCCGCGAGCGAGATCTTCGACTTTTACGCTGCCGTGGCCACGGCGGCTGACGGGCTGCCAGTGTGGATCCAGGATTACCAAACGCCTGTCGGGACACCGATATCGCCTGCCCTGATGGCGAGAATGCTGCGCGAGATACCTGGTGTCGACTACGTGAAAGAGGAGAGCACCTACGCTCCCCAGGTGATGTCAGCGGTCGCTGCCGAGGCCGGCGATGCGGTGAAGGGCATGATGGGCGGCATGGCCGGACGGTACCTGCTCGAGGAGTTCCGCCGCGGTGCCTGTGGCACGATGCCGGCCTGCGAAGTGACCGACGTTCACGTTCAGGTCTGGAACGCCCTGGAGGCAGGGGACGAGGCTGAGGCGCGGCGCCTGCACACAGCGCTGCTGCCGTTGCTGAATTACGAGGCCATGTACTCGTTCACCATCTACAAGGAAGTGCTCGTGCGGCGCGGGGTGATTGCCAGCGCTCGCACGCGCGTCCCTGGCGCCGGGCATCTCGACGAGGAGAATCATCGCGAACTGGACCGGATCCTGGAGGAACTCGCTCCCCTGATAACCTGGTCGGCCTGATTGCCTCCGATGCCGGCATGGAACCAGGTCGCCCGGTGGAGCGTCTCCTGATTGGAGACCACAGGGCTCACGGATGCCTGATTTCATCGCGGCGGAGATCACCTGCGAGGCGGCGATGGGGTGCGGCAGGCATATTGCGAAAAGAGAACAAATGTTCTATTCTGGTCTCTAGTCGCTAGGTATACGTACATGTGCCAGGGGAGACCAGTGATGAGCACCAGCAACATTCTGTTTGCCTATGAAGACCGCAATGGACAAATGGGAGAAATCGACCTGAGCGCCATGCGGAAGCTGTGGGTCGACCAGCATCGGGCCGGTATCGTCTTTGCCGAGCCAGCGGCCGACGGCCACGATGTGCTGCACGAGGTCGTGGTCGAGGATCAGGCGACGACGGGTGCGATGACGAGTGTGATGGAAACCTTGCTGGAACTGCCGACCCT
>JAEZJB010000016.1 GCA_023415845.1 Chloroflexota bacterium
CGTTCGGTTTCAACGATACCGCTCATCTGGACGAGGGCACGATGTGGGCGACGTCGTTCGCGCTCACCGAGTTGACCCCCGAGGCCGAAGAACGGATCGCCAAGCTGGTGAAGCAGGCCGTCAGTTAAGTCCGCCTCTACCCGTGGCGCAACTCTGATGCGTGTGTAGTTCTCCGCGAGACTGTCTTGTTCGAAGGACGGATAATTGTTGCCATCTGCGGAACGCGTCAACCCAACCCACCCGGAGGCAATTGTCACTGGCATGCCAACCATGCGCACGGGAAAGGCGCGGGAAACATTGCGGGCGCCCTTCCCGTGGATTACGCTGTCAGCACGGCGATGCACGGATACTTAAGGTGCTCTTGGGATGCCTTCGATGGAAGTCTGCGTTGATTACGCTGGACGCTCTGTGGTGATCGACCGCGAATGGTGGGTTGCACATTTGGTGACACCGCGTCCGAAAATGGCCGCGCATTAGGGCGATGTGATCCAAGCGATCGCATCGCCAAACTTCGTACATCGTGACAAGGACGATCCGGACCGAGAGTGTCTTTATGGTCCGTACGTCAGCCACAAGATCAGCCCTAGGCTGATGGTGAAGGTGGTAGTCGAGTATGATGCGAATGGAGCCGGTTCGTTCATTACAGCGTATCCCTGCAGCCGGCCTGGATCGGGGGAGGTGCAAATATGGACCAAGCCAAAGTGAAGCTCCCCGCCTACGATGATCTGGACCCCAGCAAGATCGAGGCGTTCTTCGATGTCGACATGGACGAATTCACCATTCTGTTCTATGGGCGCGATCGTGAAAATTACGTCTATCCGATGAACAACGTCCTGTCATTCCTGCTCGACATCGAGACGGACGAGGTAGTAGGGGTGTCCTACAGTCGCTTCCTACGCCAGGTCATCCACGAGCACCCATTCATGAAAGAGGACATTCCTCTGGCGACGATTATCATGGGTGATCGAGTGGGCACCTTCTTCGACTTCCAGCCTCGCCCCACTTCGGTAATGGGACGGTTCCTGTTCGCAGTTAGGGCCGGAAAGCGAGCGTGGGATGCCGAGATGAACCGTGACGAGCCACTGCGGGCAACCATCGACGCTCTCCCTAATCTGGCATAGCCTACCGGCTTCAAGACGACCGGAGGAATTCTTCCTCGGGATTTGGCAATTAATCACCCAGGCTTGTCCATCGGACAAAGCCGCAGAATGCTCTCCTGTTGCGCCCGGTGCCAGACTTTCGGCGTCATCTGATTGTGCAGGTGGCGCTTTTGCATATCTGACTCTGAGATTGATCTCTGTTCATTGAGCCCCCTAGCGCTTCTGAGAGATCACACAGGTTCGTGGTACGCGGAACTGTTTGCCCGCGTGGCCACTTGCGTACGGCACTCGATATCCCTCCACAGCATTTGCCATTTCAAGCTATGCAGGGCCAGCAGTCACTCTCAGTTCCCGAATCGCCTTCATCGAGGCTCAGGATCTCGCAGTCAATATGCTCATTCGAAGTATCGTGGGCATCGGAACTGCACGAACTGCAACGGTCTTGTCTTGCGAGGTTTTCAGGCAGTCAGGGCCGATAGGCGTGCGAGCTCCTCTGCGGCCAGGTCGAGCGTGGCGCTGGCGAGGAGACCCGGCACCTGTTCGACGGTGCTGGCACTGGCAATCGGGGCAACGACCGTCGGCTGCTGGCGCAACCAGGCAAGGGCGACCGTGCCGACCTCGACATTGTGATTGCGAGCAATCTCGTCCAGTGCGGCGAGGACTGCCCGGCCCCGGTCGTCGAGGTACTTTCGGGCCCCACCTGCGCGTGGCGAGGTGTCGCGGCTCGTATCCTCGTCGCGGTACTTGCCGGTAAGGAACCCACTCGCCAGGGACGAGTAAGGAATGGTGCTCAGGCCATTGGCTTCCACCACCGCCGCCAGGTCTCCCTCGAACTCCTGCCGGTAGACGAGGTTGTAGTGGGGTTGCAGGGCCACGAACCGGGCAGCACCGGTTTCGTCCGAGATGCGCAACGCCTCCGCCAACCGGTCGGCCTTGAAGTTGGAAGCGGCGATGGCCCGCACCTTCCCGACGACAACCAGGTCGTTGAGAGCGGAAATCGTCTCCTCCAGCGGCGTTTCCGGATCGTCGCGGTGAATGTAGTAGAGATCGATATAGTCGGTCTGCAACCGGCGCAGCGACGCGTCGATCCCCTTTGCGATGCTGGCCCGGGAAGCACCCGGCGCCTCGGCGTGGGAGGCGACCTTGGTGGCGATGATCACTCGGCCACGGTTGCCCCGCTGCCGAACCCAGTTGCCGATGATGGTCTCCGATTCGCCGCCATGGTGCCCCTGCACCCAGGCCGAATAGACATCGGCAGTGTCGATGAAGTTGCCGCCACCGGCAACGAAGGCGTCGAGGATGGAGAACGACGACGCCTCGTCAGCCGTCCAGCCGAAGACGTTCCCTCCCAATGAGAGGGGAAAGATCTCGAGTTCCGATGTCCCGATACGAACCATGGGTGAAGTATCTCCATGCGAGGGCAACTATCCAAGGGGAAGCATTGTCGCATGGAGATCGCAGCCGATGCCGGCAGGCCTGCCGGGGTTGCGACCTACTGCGCGCCCGAAAGCTGCTGCCCGGCCAGGGCATCGACGGCGGCCGCGACGTCCCGCACGATGACCTCGAGCAGGGCCGAACCCAGCTCCGGCGTCGCCAGATGCGGTTCATCCGTGTAGCCATCGAACGTCTGCCAGCTCCCGGTGAGTTCCAGGCGAACGCCAGCCAGGCCGGGGACTTTCCCCGGTCCGTCCGCCCGCACTTCCAGCGGCTGACGC
>JAEZJB010000023.1 GCA_023415845.1 Chloroflexota bacterium
CCTTCCACGCAGTACCATGCCCATGAAAAGGAGCAGGATCGACGTGGATTTTCGTGCAGGTTCAAGTGAAGACACCCCGGCCGTGCTGGCCCTGTTCGACGCCAACGTGGCGTGGCTGGTGGAGCGAGGCCGGGAATCGCAGTGGGGAAGCGAGCCGTGGTCGGAAAGCCCGAGGCTCACCGACTTCGTTCGCGGTCTCCTGGCCGAGGGCATGGTGACCATCGTCGAGATCGACGGTGCGGTGGTCGGGGCGAGCGTCGTCACCGACCACCCGATGCCTTATGTGCCGGAGCTGGAAATTCCGGAGCGCTACCTGAAGCTACTGATCGCTTCACCTGCCCACCGTGGACAGGGCATCGGGGAGCGCCTGATCGCGCGGGCGCGCGAACTGACCGTGGCGGAAGGTATCGAGATTCTCCGGGTGGATTGCTGGTCGGGTGGTGACCGGCGGCTGGTGGCCTACTACACCGGCCAGGGATTCACCCCGACCGAGGAGATCGAGGTGCGACCGGGGACGACGGTGCAGGTGTTCGAGTGGCGGCCACAGGCTTCGCCCACCACCGGACCTGGCGTCAGGCCGGCGAAGATTCCCGCATCGCCTCGATGATCTGCCCAAACAGATGAAGGTCCTCCAGCGAGTCCTCCACCGAGGTCTTCGGCTGCTGGCCGTTGACCACTACCTCGTACAACTCCTCCAGTTCGTGAGTGTAGGGGTCCTTGTACGTAGGACGTATCACCGTTTCCACGTGGCGGTCGCCCTCCTCGCAGGAAAGTTCGAGGGTCGTCGGCAGGTGCCGGATATACGGAGTGTCGTACTGGACTTTGACCGACCGGCTGGTGCCGAGCACTTCGAGGTGAGCATCGAACCGGCGCTGGCCGTCGCTGCCAGTTTCGAGAAAGGCGCCGAAGTCACCGTAGTCCATCAGCACCGTCAGGAAGTTGCCTCCGTCCCAAGCGACCGCAGAGACGACACGTTGGGGTGGTCCACCGAGCAGTTCCCGCATCGCGGAAAGATCGTGACTGCTAAGCCCGGCAAGCAGGCCATAAGCGCGGCGGAGTGTCGCGCCCGCATCGTCACCGATCGCGGTGTCGGTCATCGCGCGGTTGCGTGCCTGGCGGTCGGCGACGGCTTCCTGCGGAATGTCGTCGGGATAGAGCACGTTGCTTGATTGCTCGATGATGAGGCGGTTGTGGCCAATGATGTCGCGAACCCGCACGTAGCGAATTCGATCGAGGTTTCTCACTTCATCGACAGCTTCGACAAACGCCGGTGCAAAGCGGCGCAAGTACCCGACCATGACCTGAACACCGCCCTTGTCACGCGCGCTGGCGATCAAGGACGCGTCTTCAATCGTCAGGGCGATCGGCTTCTCGATCAGGACATGCTTGCCAGCGTTGCAGGCAGCGATCGCGCATTCGGCGTGATATTCGGTGGAGTTGAGCACGAAGACCACATCGACATCGTCACGCGCAACCAGATCGCGAAAGTCGGTGTGTCTGGCCGAAGCTGGTATCCGATAGCGTTCGCCCATCGCAGCCAGCAGCATCGGCGAGATATCGCAAATGGCAGTGACCTGAAATCGGGTGTTCAGCGATTCGAGGATGGGAAGGTGGATGATCTGGGCAACCTCACCCAATCCGATGATGCCTGCACGAACCACCCGCATCTGCTGCCTCCCCGGTCGTCAAGTCGCGTACCTTCTGTGGAGACCAGTATCCGGTCACATGGCAGATTCGGGAAGCGTCGCGCGAGTGGCTTCCCGCCCTCCACCATGGACCACAAAGCGGTGCACGGCTGCTGTTGACGCGCAACACTGCACTCGGTATAGTCCCTTCGACATGTGAAGAATCACCTCATCCAGAGGGGTGGAGGGACCGGCCCGACGATACCCCAGCAACCCGCATCACGCTTGTGACCGACCGGGTGCTAATTCCGGCAGACAATCTCTGGAAGATGGGGAGCAGCGCGGTCGCACCTGAGTGTGACGCATGAGTCTCCATCAACAGATGGGGGCTTTTTTCGTGTTGTGGGCTACACAGGCATCGTCATCAGGATCAGACGCTGAGCAATCCCCCCGGATGGGTGGGAAGCATCTCGTCGATCTCATCACCTGGCACCACTCCATCATCTGCCGCCAAACCTCCTCCACCGGCGTCTGTATGGGCGGCGATTGACGGATCCACCCGTCGATCGTCTTACCGGGGATCAATACAGACCTGCCGCACTGACACAGTGACGGATATTTTCCGTTCACATTCAGCGCACCACCCGGACCTTCCGGAGGAAGCTTCTCCCCGTGACCCAGGGAACCTTGACCATTGACGCCAGCCCCATCGAAGGGCTGGTGGATGAACCTCTCTCCATCGTCGTCTCCGGCCTGGAGCCGGGCGCTCAGGTTGACATCAGTGCCATCGCCCACTTTCCCACCGCCAGCGATTGGGCGGCCGGCGGTGAGTGGTCGGTCTCTGCCACCTACGAGGCCGATGATCGCGGCGTGGTCGATCTCGGACGCCAGCAGCCTGTCTCCGGCGACTATCGGGTAGCAGACGCCAATGCCCTGATCTGGGCGTTGCGGCCCGTGACGACCGATCCAGCCAGCCGCCGACTTACCACCGGTCTCGAGCCGTGGGACCTGGTGGTGCGGGCAACAAGCGGCAACCTTTCGGCCGAAACCACCATTCATCGACTGGCGATTGCCCCCGAGGTCAGACGGGAGGAAATCCTCGCTGACGGTCTCGCCATACACCTGTTCCTGCCTGCCGGAGAACGCCCGTTTCCGACGGTGCTGGTCCTGGCCGGCTCGGGCGGCGGGTATCCAGACCGCCAGGCGGCGCTGTTGGCCTCGCACGGGCTTGCAGCCGTCTCCCTCGCCTACTTTGGGGTCGACGGACTGCCCAGCGACCTGCGCGACATCCCGCTCGAATATTTCGAGCAAGCCCTCGCCTGGATCGCCGATCACCCGGACCTGGACGAACGTCACCTCGCGGTCAGTGGCACATCGCGAGGGGGAGAACTGGCCCTGCTGCTGGCTTCTCGCTACCCAGCCATCCGCTCAGTCGTGGCCTGGGTGCCGAGCGGATACGTCTGGGGCGCGGTTTCTGCCTCCGATGAAGCCGACGACGGGCGCTCCTTCGCCTCCTGGACCTACGGCGGCGAGCCGATTCCCTATGCCGGACGCGTGAGGAATGACGACGCTGCTCCTGATGACCGCGGGATCGTGAATCTCACCCCCGCCTTTCACAAATATCTTGCGGACCCACAACGAGCTGCGGCCGCCCGCATCGAGATCGAGCGGATCAACGGTCCGGTTTTGCTGATCTCTGGGGGAGCCGATGCGCTCTGGCCATCGAAATGGTTTTCCGACCGAATTGTCGAAGAGGCACGCTCCCGTGGATTCGATTTTGCAGTGGAGCACCTGACCTACGACAGCGCCGGTCACGGCATCGGCAGCGGCATCGCACCGACCACGATCACCGAAAGCCTCCACCCGGTGCGCCAGGTCGTCATCGGCTTCGGCGGCACACCGGAAGGACTCGCGGCCGCCACCCAGGACGCCTGGCCTCGTGCCCTGGAGTTCCTCAAACAAACCACCGTCCCAGCGGCACGGTAGCTCGATCTCACCTCATCCATTGGAGAACAACGACATGACCACCAACGGAACACTCTCCCGCCGCCAGATCGTCGGCGCCAGCCTGGGTGCTGGCGCGCTCGCCACCGTTCACCTCGGCAGCCTCGCCGCGAGTCCGGCCCCGGCCCATCAGCCGGCGGCCTTCCGGTCACAGGATGGCAGCCAGGTAGTGATCGGCGCCTGGACCGAACCGCCCACCCTCCTTTCGGGGGCGCCCGTCAATGGTGCTTCCTACCAGCAAATCCAGCGGATCATCGCCAACGGACTGGTGCGACTCGGCTATCCGGCGTTCGAAGTGGAACCGGACCTCGCGGAGTCCTGGGACATCTCCGAGGACAATCTCGTGCACACCTTCCACCTCCGGGAGGGCGTGACCTGGCACGATGGCGAACCGTTTACCGCCGCCGACGTGAAGTTCACCTACGACCTGGTGACCCATCCGGAGTGGCCGGGCGGACTCGACTCCTACTTCGCGCAGATCTCCGGTGCCACCGAGCACAAGGACGGCTCGGCCGACGAACTGACCGGCGTGAAAGTGATTGACGACTACACGGTCGAAGTGACACTGCTGCAGCCGGACGCTCTCTTCCTCGCCTCGGCTGCGAGTCGACAACGCATCCTGCCGCGGCACATCCTCGAAAGCGTCGCGCCCGCCGACATCGACAAGAACGAATTTGCTCGCAAGCCCATTTACACCGGACCTTACATCGTCGAGGAGTGGCGCGATGGTGAAAGCATCACCTTCCGGGCCAACGACGCCTACTTCGACGGTCGGCCAAACATCGACACCATCGTGGCCCGGTTCATCTCCGACGCTGCCACCGCCAACAACG
>JAEZJB010000076.1 GCA_023415845.1 Chloroflexota bacterium
CGCGACGGACCGCCGGCTCGTACGCGACCGTCGCAAATGCGATCAGGTCCATGCGGCAGCCAGCTCCATGCCCGGTGATATCGACGATCGCCACGTCGATGCCATCCACCGACGTGCCAGACATCAACCCGATGCAGCGGGAGGTCGCCGGCGCCAGCATCAGGGCGTGACGGCCACTGGCATCGCCGAAACGATCGCAGCATTGAAGCGCGCCCGGGTCTCCATATAGTCGTTGGTCACCGACGGATGGACGCGATTGGTGAGGAGCACCACCGTCAGGTCGAGGTCGGGGTCCATCCACAACGACACACCGGTGAATCCCGTGTGCCCGAAGGCGCGATCGCCCATCCCTCGCCCGGAATCGGGGTTTCCTTCCGGCGTTCCAGCCGGAGGCAACAGGCGCCAGCCCAGGCCGCGCTCATCGGACGAATCACCGAACGGCGTCTGGTTGGTGATCGCCTCGGCCACCAGCTCCTCCGGCAAAACTCGCACGCCGTCGAGTTCTCCACCCTGCAGCCACATCCGGCCATAGCGGAAGAGGTCGTGTGCAGTGCTGAACAGGCCGGCATGTCCTGCTACGCCGCCAAACCCGTACCAGGCGTTGCCATCATGCACCTCGCCGCGAATCAGGCCCTCACGCCACCCACCGTCGACGGGCGACGTTCCCTCGGCCTTGCCTACCTCCAGCCGGTTGCCGATCTCCGTCCCCACGATCCTTCCCCGCAGCGAGCGCGGTGGCGTAAACATCGTGTCGGGCATCTCCAACGGCTCGAACACCGTGCGAGAAGCCACCTTGTCGATCGTCTCCCCGGTCACCCGGCGCACCACCGCTCCCAGCGTGATGAAGCTCGGGTCGCTGTAGAGCACACGAATTCCCGGCTCCCACTCGGGCTGGCTGCGGGCGAACTCGGCGAGGTAGAACTCCTCGCCCACGCCGTCGACGAAGACCGGTATCCAGTCGCGAAACCCTGCCGAGTGGGTCAGCAGCCGCCGAATCGTCACCCCAGCCTTGAGTCCGTCGCAGCCAAACTCGGGCAGAATCTCCCCGACCGGCTGGTCGAGGCCAATCCTGCCGTTAGCGACAAGCTGCAGGATGACCGGCGTGGTCGCTGTGACCTTCGTCAGGGAGGCGACATCGAAGATGCAGTCGACGCCCATCGGCGACCGCTGCTCGACCGGCTCACGCACGGCCCAGCCCGTCGAGCGGTAGAGCACGACATCGTTCCCCACGCCGACCAGCGCGACGGCTCCGCCATACTCCTGGCGCTCGGCCCCATCCACGATCGAGATCCAGGCATCCTCCACCACATTGGCGTCAAGGCCCAATGCGGCCGGGTTGCGGAACGTAAGCGACATGAAGCATCTCCGTCTTGATGACGATTTCGATACCGGAACCGGTCAGGATCATCCTGCCGCCGGTTCAACCGCGCCGGATTGTATCAGCCGTTCGACGTCAGCGGGGTCGAATCCCAGTTCGAGCAGGATTTCCTCCGAATGCTGGCCGAGAATCGGCGGTCCGTGCCGGATCACCGGCGATTCGCCATCGAAGTGGTACGGCATCCCGTTGACGGTGACCTCGCCAAGGGTTGCGTGCGGCACCGTCCGGACCAGATTCTGGTCGGCCGTCTGCGGATCGGCCATCACCTCTGCCACGTCATGGATCGGTCCGCAGGGCACGGCAGCCTTGTCCAGGATATCGACGAGTTCGGCGGTGGTGTAGCGCGCGAAGGTTTCGTTGACGAGCGCGTAGACCTCATCCCGGTGCTCGCACCGATCGGCGTTGGTCCGGAAGCGTGGATCGTCCCGGGCCGCTTCCAGTCCCAGTGCGTTGCAGAATCGAATCCAGATCGGATCGTTGCCGACCGCGATGTTCACGTACCCGTCTGCCGTGCGGAAGGTGTCGTAGGGCGTGATGATCGGGTGGCGATTCCCCAGCGGACCGGGAGTCTCGCCGGTGGTGAAATAGATTCCGGCCTGGTAGGTCAGCAGCGCCACCTGCCCGCCCAGCATCGAGGTATCGATCTTGTGGCCGAGGTGCTCGGGATCGAGCTCCCTTCCATAGAGCGAGCCCGCGATGGCGTAGGCGGCGAACATCCCGGCGGCGATGTCGGCGATCGGGATGCCGAGTTTGGTCGGCATCCCGCCCTCTTCGCCGGTCACGCTCATCATGCCGCTCATGCCCTGGACGATCAGGTCGTAGGCGGTGCGCGAACGCGATGGCCCGGTCTGCCCGAAGCCGGAAATCGAGGCATAGATCAGCGAGGGATTGCGCTCGTGCGCGAACTCCCAGCCAAACCCGAGCCGGTCCATCGTTCCCGGCGAAAAGTTCTCGATCAGCACGTCGGCCCGGTCGATCAGCGCCCAGAGCACTTCCTGCCCACCCTCGCTCTTGAGGTCGATGGCGATGGAGCGCTTGTTGCGGTTCACCGTCAGGAAGTACGAGGCCTCACCCTGGACGAATGGCGGCCCCCAGAGCCTGGTGTCATCACCCTTGCCAGGAAGCTCCACCTTGATGATGTTGGCACCGAGATCGCCGAGCATCATCGCGGCGTATGGGCCCGTCATAACCCGCGTCAAATCGATGACGGTCACGCCCTTCAGGGGTGCGGTGGGATCGAATCCGGTCATGTCCTGCCTTGTGCTGTCGTCTTCGAGGTCGCCCTCACGAATCGGTCTCGCGCCATTGTCGCATCTTGTTATGGATCTACCCTCATGGATCAGCCCAGAGGCTTTCCGCACGCCAGCCATCCGGCAATCCATACGCTGATGGATTGCCCCACTGCATGTCCTCCAGCTTTGAGAATTGTCCAACCACCTGGTCTCGCCATTTGCTGAGTGGGCGGATTTGCCTCTCGAGAAACGCCAGCACACACAACAGCGAGTAGAGACGTTCCTTATCTCCCGGCTCTGGCAACGGTATGTGAGAGAACTCGGGAAGATCCGTTGATCGTGGAATTCTGGGCTTGTTGACGTAGACTCGACGGCTCAGACGCGCATGGTGAGCGCAGAAGTTCCGCAGATCATTAAGCGCTACCAACCAGCTCCCGAAAACTCGATGCGATACCCGATATTGGCCGGCAACGACCTGCCGGTCTTCCGGCTTGAGCATCCTGAATGCACGTGAAAGTGTTCCGAAGTCCCATAGTTCGATAGCTGCCCAGATCGGAATATCACCACCGTAACGCGTCTTGAAGTGGACAACGAAATCCTCTTTGGCCCGTTCGACCATTTCCCTGTGTTTGCGCAGGAAGGTCTCGAAAGGCGAATCCGGAGGTGACTGAGAGGCCGATGCAGGCTCTGGACTAGGTGTCATACGTTGATGTTGTGACCACGCCTCCGGAGACAAATACGCCATGCCACCATATCGACCCAGTCGGTAGGCAATTGAGACTCGAATGGAGAGTTCTACCGTGCCAAGTGCTTCGAGGAGCAGCGATCTCAGTTCATCGTCAAAGTCACACATCTGTACGATGTCGCGAAACCGCACCCCCTCGTGAACTCTATCGAGGAGAGCCCCCTCCGGGTCATTCGGATCTGGAAGTCGGTGTGGGTACCAATAACCACTGAGACGGTAATAGCCCAGTCTCCGCAGGTCGACGATCGCGTCCTCAAGTGAGTCAATCGAAATCCCGTATTCGGAAATTCGCAGGATTTGCTCTTCGAATGTGAGATATGGCTTCGACCAGGTCATCGATCGACTCCGCCCATATACGACAACGACCCGCCACCGCCAGCCAGAGGCTGTGGGACGGGTCATAACACGTGAATTATACCACTCGCCGGGGCGATGCCGAAACGTGCGTCACGTCAGTTCACCATCGCTTGCCCAAAAACTAGAAATAGTTGACCGTGATGCCGCCATCGACCACGAACTGCTGCCCGGTCATCCACGACGATTCGTCCGACGCCAGGAAGACGCCCGCATTGACGATGTCTTCGGCCCGGCCAAACCGTCCAAGCGGAATCCGGTTCAGCCGCTTCATTTTCTCGGCTTCATTCGGAAAGAGCTGCTCCGACATTGGCGTCAGCACTGGCCCCGGGCAGATCGCGTTCGCCCTGATCCCTTCCGGGCCATACTGCACTGCCAGCGACCGCGTCAGCGCCGTGACCCCGCCCTTGCTGGCGGTGTAGGCATCCTGCGGATTGGTGCAGCCAACGATCGCCACGAAGGAGGCGATGTTGATGATCGAACCGCCACCCGCTTCCCGCAACGCCGGCACCCCATGCTTGCAGGTCAGGAAGATGCTCTTCAGGTTGACGTCGAGCACCGTGTCCCACGTCTCTTCGGAGGTGCCGATCACCGACGTATCCGCCTCCGGCATGATCCCCGCGTTGTTGTAGAGCACGTTCAGTTTGCTGAACCGCTCCACGCCTTCGCCAATCATCCGCTCGACGTCCATGGAAGACGTCACATCCCCCACCACGGGATGTACTGCCGCCCGCGACGGCTCATCCAGCTCGGCGAGTACCGTGTCGAGTCCGTTCGCGTTGACGTCGGCCGCCACCACCTGGGCGCCGTGACTGGTGAAGAGCCGGGTCGCTACGCGCCCCATTCCACTGGCCGCTCCGGTGACCAGCACGACCTTGCCCTCAAGCCTTCCGCCCATCTTCACTCCTCGTCATTCATTCCACGCCAAAACCAGCCAACCTCGACACGACGCAGTCACCCACCGTGATCGCCATCGCGTGAGGCACGGGGCCTAATCTTTTGCACCCGTTCGATCTGCGCCAAGTATCTCGTCGAGCCACGCCGAACGCACGGCTGGCATCGGCCCCAGGTCTCCCTCTGGCCAGAAATACGAAACCACACTCCAGCCCAGAACGCCGTTGATGATGTCGCCCTCATGCTCCGGGCCGTAGGAGTCGTCCGGTGATCTCTCGTTCATGACCGCAAAGGCAATCTCGGTGCCGTCGCGCAGCCGCCAGATGCCAGTGTCGGCCCGCATGCCGTCCATCATCCCGGACTTGGACCCCACCCAATCGAGGATCGCCTCGCCGCCGGGTGCGCCGCTGTACTGGTCGCGCCCCAGGTACCGGCTGGCCTGCTCCAGGTAGTGCTGCCGCCCGAGGATGGCCCGCATCTGCTCCGACGCCTCGGCGCTGACCATCGTGCCAGCGGCAATATCCGCCATCATCCGCATCAGGTCACTGGGAGTGCATTCCGCCAGCGAGCGGTTGTCGAGCCCCTCGGCCTCCATCCGCTCCCGTTCTTCCGGACTATGCAGCGCGTACGAGGAGTACCCCCAGTCAGTCATCGTCGCATTGACGGCCGCGTAACTCCCGACCCGGTCGAGCAGCATCCGGGTCGCCGTGTTGTCGCTGACGATAACCATCAGCATCACCAGATCGCGAATCGGCAACGTTACGCCTACCGTCAGGTCACGCATGACCCCGGAACCGAGCCGCCGGACCTCCTCCGTGAAGGTGAGGTGCTCGTCCAGCGCGAGGTCGCCTGCCTCGGCCTGCCGGAAGACCTCAATCATCACCGGCACCTTGTAGGTGCTGGCGGTGGGCATCATCCGGTCACCGTCGACCAGCAGTTCTTCGCCGGTCCGCAGGTTCCGGGCCGCCAGGGCAAAGTCTCCCGGAAAGATCGCCTGCGCCGCCGCCACCCGTTGCTGAAAGAGAACGTCGCGCTCACTCATGCCGGCAATCCTCGCAGCGGCGATCCCACCACCTCGAAATTGCTGCCGGAGGGCGCCTCGGCGAACAACGGCATGGCCTCGGCAATCGCTGCCCGCACCGATTCGAGTTCGAGCGACGCGCGATGAGCCTCGGCCGATTCCCACAACTCGATCACGTGCACCGCATCGGCATCGTCGTCATTGAAGCCGACTTCATAGAGCAGGCACCCCACCGCTTCCAGTTCGGTCGACGGCCGAATCAGAATCGCCGCCAGCCGGTCCCGCTCACCGGGTTTCGCCACCAGCCGCCCGTAGGTTGCAAACGTCATCCCGTGTTCCCTTTCCTTCGATCACTCCAGATCAGCACCAGTTCTCCACGTCGCACCATTGTCGTCGGTTCACCGTCAGTTTGTGTCCGCTCATTTCAACTCCATACCAACCGCGGCACAATAATGGCGCACGCGAAAGGAACCACTTCATGCCGCAGGACGACCGCATCCGCTTCGCCACCGACCTCTGCACCTTCTACGATCCCCGCATCTGGGGCGGCGAAGGCGGTTATGCCGATATCGGTTCGCTCTTCGAGTGGGGAACCTGGAACGAGGAGCGGTTCTGGCATCGCATCCTGACCGATGTCGCCTCAGCTGGTCTCGACGGCATCGAGATCACGTTCTCGCCCGGTGACTGGCGAAGTGCTCTTCGCGCCTTTGGTTCCGCCAGCGCCTTCCGGAGCGAAGTGGAGCGTTATGGCCTCGAGGTCTGCGCCGGATTCCTTTCGTCCCGCATCCCGGGGTTCACCGACCGCATGGACCTGGCCGATTCCGAACACCAGCCGCATGTGCTGGCCCTCGTCGACCAGTACGCCGCCTTCCTCGCCGAATGTGGCGCCAGCACGATGGTGACCGCCCTTACCCTCCGGCAAACCCGGTTGGCCGATCCACCCTTCTTTGCCGATATTCACCATGCCATCCCGGTCGCCGACACGCTGAACCGGATGGGAGCGATCTGCGCCCGGCACGGTGTCACGCTCGCCCTCCACCCCGAGGCGTTCACGGTGCTGCGCAACGCGCGGGACGTCGACCTCTTCATGCTGCTCACCGATCCCACCTATGTCGGGCTTTGTCCCGATACCGCCCAGTTCACCGTAGGTGGCTCTGACCCGGTGACGATCACGGACCGGCATCGCGACCGGGTCGTCCTCACCCACTGGAAGGACGCAATCGGCGCCGCCCCGCCGGATGTCGAGATCGACGACCGCATCTTCCAGACCCAGATCCAGTGGTTCGCGCAGGTCGGTCAGGGCATCGTCGACTGGCATCGCTGGGCCCGTACTCTCCGCGACATGAACTATCGCGGGTGGGCCGTCTTCGAACTGGATGGCGCGCTCGATCCCCCAGCCGACCTGCGGGCGATCCGCCAGTACGTCGAGACCTCACTCGGCTCCCTCATCACCTGAACGCCAGAAAGAGATTCCGGGCAAAAGTATTCGGTACCCAGCCGACGCGCATGGCGGACTTTGGACTGCAACCTCAATTTTCCGCGCCGTGACGCACATTTCGCCGATTCTTGTGTACCCTACACACCATCGACCAACCGGCAGCACACAGGAGAATCCGCGGCATGGCGCACGGTCTCATCACCGTCGAGCAGCTCACCACCCTCGTCGAGTCCGGCGAGATCGACACCGTTATCACCGCAGTCTGCGACATGCAGGGACGACTCGTCGGCAAACGTGTCACCGGCCACCACTTCATCGATCACTGCCTCGATCACGGCACCCATTTCTGCACCTACCTGCTCGGTACCGAGATGGACCTGACCACCCCCGAGGGCTTCCGCGACATGACCTGGGAATCGGGCTACGGCGACTACATCGCCCAGCCCGACTGGTCGACGCTGCGCACCATTCCCTGGCTCGAGAAAACGGCCCTGGTTCTCTGCGATGCAGTCGACGAGGCCAGCAATGACCTGGTCGAGGTCGCCCCGCGCACGATTCTCCGTCGGCAGATCGACCGTCTGGCGGAACTCGGCTTCTCGGCAATGATGGCGACCGAGCTCGAGTTCTACACTCTCACCCAGAGTTACCAGCAGGCTCATCAGCAGGGGTATGTCAATCTCACCGCCAATGGCTGGTTCAACGAGGACTACCAGCTGCTGCCTGCCACCCGCAACGAGCCGCTCTACCGGCGTCTGCGCAATGCCATGACGGCCGCTGGCGTCCCAATCGAGTTCTCCAAAGGGGAGGCCGCACCGGGGCAACACGAAGTCAACATCCACTTCAACGAACCGCTGACCTCCGCCGACCGCGCGGCGCTCTTCAAGCACGGCGCCAAGGAAATTGCCGACCAGCACAGCACCGCCATCACGTTCATGGCCAAGCCCTACCAGCACTGGACCGGTTCGAGCGGCCACATCCACGTTTCGCTCTGGGACGACGATGGCGACGTGAGTCTCTTTCCCGCTGAACCAGGTTCTCGCGAGATGAGCGATACCATGCGCTGGTTCCTCGGCGGCCTCATCTCCCGCGCCCGCGAATACTCGCTTCTGATTGCGTCGACCGTGAATGCCTACAAGCGCTTCGCCACCGCCTCCTGGGCACCAGTCAACATCGTCTGGGGCAGGGACAACCGCACCTGTGGCTTCCGGGTCGTCGGCGCCGGCAATGCACTGCGGGTCGAGAACCGGTTGCCTGGTGGCGACTGCAACCCGTATCTCGCCTTCGCCGCAGTGCTTGCCGCGGGCATCGAAGGGATCGAGCAGCGCGTCGAGCCACCAGCCGAATTCCGTGGCAACGGCTACACCGCTCAGGGTCATCCGCGCGTGCCACGCTCGCTGGCCGAGGCGATCGAGGAGTGGGCCGGCAGTGAAGCCGCCGTGGCTGCATTCGGCGACACCGTGCACGCCCACTACCTGACCGCCGCCCGCATCGAGCAGGACCTCTTCGACCAGGTCGTCACCGACTGGGAGCGCCTCCGCTACCTCGAACGCGGATAATGCCCGTCCTGTAAATAATCAGGGGGCGAAGGTGAGGTCGAGCACCAGCAGAACGTCCGACTGAGATACAGTCGACTCGGTCTCCGGGGCACCAATCTCGACAAATTGATTCCAGACACCGTCGCCACTCCCCGATGATGCTGCCAGGAGTGGCACGACGCCGGCCCCGATCGGACCGTGATAACTTCCGGTCGTCACCCCGTGGAATGATGTCGGTCGCGCAGGCTGAGGAAATACACGCGCTATCGTGTCGGTTTTGTCCGCAAACACCACGAGGGCCTCCGCCGGCACGGTACTCAACCCAACATTCCAGCCTGTCACGGTTCCCCGATCGTCCCAAACGGACAGGACCAGCCCGGTGTGTCCGCTCGAGGAGGCTGCCACCGTCACTTCCCGGACAAACGTGGTGACCACACCGGTGCGTGAGATCGCGAGGTGCGCCGCCGAGTCAGTCTCGGTGACAGACGTCTCCGCGGAGGTTGCTTCGGATTCGGCGTCACCTCCTGCCGGGAGGATCACCACCGAAATCTCCTCGTTTGCCATCAGCGTACCTGGGCACAAGATGGTGCTGCTCAACAGCAGCAGCACCCAGATGATGCGTTCCGCTCCCTGCAATCCGGTCGTCTGTCGCATCTTGTGGTCCCATCCATGTCCCAGTTCCAGTCCCTGAACCCAGGTTATCCAATCTCGACCGGCGCAAGGTCATCAATTGTCAGCACCGTCGTCACCGAGCCAGTGTTCGAGTCGATCACGTTGAGCCGAAGCACGAACGTCCACGTTCCAGGTTCGAAGCCGGTCGGCGGGATATATCGCTGGTCGAAGCTGGTCGTGCCATTGGCCACTGAAAGCGACGGTGCCAAATCAAACGTTTCCACCAGTTCGCCATCGCGAATCACATCGAGTTCGATCTGCACGTTTGCCATCGGGCCGTCATTCGTAATGTTCGTCGCCACCTCGGCGAAAACTGGCGCACTCGTGTCGGGAGCCAACGTGACCGTCGCGTCCATGGTCCAGATTGACGGCGTATCGTCGATTTCGGTGATCTCAACTTGATAGGCCACGATCTCGGCGCCGACGCCGGACTCTGGATCCTCCAGGTTGAGGTCCAGGGTTTAGTCACCGGGCGGAAGATCTGCCTGCAACGGGAGGGCGAGGGACGTCGCGATGCCGGCGTAGACCGACCCCATTGCCACTGGGGCTGTCATCACCGCAGTGCCGGAACCATCCTTCAGCAATGCCTCACCTGCTGGTCGCACGAGGACATTCCCGGTGTTACTCACCGGCACCATCAGGATGTGGCTTTCACCAGCCTGCTCGATCACTGGTTCACCGAGCTCAAAGCTGGAGGACGTTGGACCTGGCACGGTGATGAACACCGCGATCGTCTTGCGAATGATCTGCTGGAACATCGCCGAGCCTTCGACCTCGATTGGATCCAGCGTCTGCAGCACGATGCCCGCGATGTATTGTCCAGGAGCGGCATCCGGGGGGACGCTCACGGAAAATGTCCGCTCGACGCCCTCACCCGGACCGAAGTTCAGCGCTTCCGCGGAAAAGTCGATCCAGGTTGCGGTGCCACTGGGCGGCACCGATTCCTCTGCGACCGCAAACCCGCCATTCACCATGGGCACGACGTCATTCACGTAGGTCAGCAGGTCCAGCGGCTCGTCATCTGCGTTTCCCAGCACCACGGCCAACTGATGCGATGACCCGGGTTCGGCCTCGAGCGAAAAATACTCGCCGTCGTTTCCACCTGCCGGATGGATCACGAACAGGGGGCCGCTGTCTGGTGTGGATTGGACCGGGGGAGTACCCGTCTCTCCGTCCTGAGCCATTGCCGTGCTGATCAGCGGAAGTCCGGCCGCCACCATCATCACAATTACAAGAACGGCGGTACGCAACATCTTCACAACTGGCTCCTGGCGCAGCAATGCCAAACGGGGATTTCAAGATTCGGACTGAACTACCGGTCCCTGGCCTTCAATGATGACCCGGTAAGCAAAATGCAGGCGGGCATTCAGGTCAAGTACTTCTGCAGTGACACGGGACGGTCAGTCAAAGAAAATGCCGGCCCGGATAGACATCCAGGCCGGCGTTTCCGTCCGGGCTTTACGGAGCGCTCGGCAGATTGACGGTAAGCGTCGAGGTGTACGTCTGCGCCAGGGTCCCACCTGGCACGGTCAGAGACAGTTGTGACAGGGTCAACGTGTACTTGCCTTGTCCCGAACCTGGCGCGGCTACAACCGAGATGATGGGCGTGGTGCCGCCACCCGAGGAGAGACTTTCGGTCGAGGTGAGACCAGTACCCACCTCCTGCCCGGCCACCTTTGCTAGAGTACTGGTCCCGGATATGGCCGTATTGCCGAACGGGACGTTTTCGGTCGCTCGCGTCTGACCAATATAGTTGGACGCCGTTGTCACCACCTGCCAGCCTAATGGACTTCCGGTCTCGTTACTGATGGTCAGCACGAGTCCCCCGGATGTCACCGTCTGATTGGCAAATGAGTATGGGGCGGAGCCAAAGTCCTCGGCCGCAATGGTTGCGGTAAAGGTTCCCCGTATGATCGTCACGGCTGCCGTATCGGAAGCAAGATCGCCGGGAGCAGCCTGTACGCCACCCATCATTGAGCCAGCGAGAACAGCAGCAGCGAGCACAGTGGCGATGCGATTGCGAAGAGTCATGTAAGTGGTCCATTTCGGGGCATTGGCGCCCATGGTTCTGGAAACACACCATCGTGTTTCCCCTGATTGATTCGATCAAGACCCTGATGGTTGGATGCTTAAGCTGTACGAATGTTCTCCTCTTCCCATTCGGAGATGCCGACCTGTGAGTAAAAATGTCGATCAAGGTCCCGCAGAACTGGTAATGGTGATGGTTGAGAAATAGTCGCCAGGTGGGGCGAGGGCTGGAATGGCCACCATCAGGCCAAGTTGGTGATCGAACACACCCATGCTCTCGCCAGGCGAGGCACGAAGAATGGTGACCGGAGCATTGAGTGAGCTTCCGATCACAGGCGGACCCGCCGGCGCGGCGTCTCCTTCCAGAATGAAGGAACCCGTGGTCGAGACCACCGAGATATTGGCGGCCGGGATATTCGCTCCATCGTCGGAGCCGTTGTAGACAAAATCACTCGCCTGCAGTTGCAGGCTCCAGCCACTGCACTGAGAGGACTCCACGCGAAACGCAAGCGTGCCTTTTACCGTGTGGGCTGCGAACTGGTATGCCTGGTTCCAGGTCAGGCTGGTCCCGGCATCGAGAATCTGTACGGTCATGCTGCCCGGCAATCGCCGTATAGCGATCGTTGCCGTAGGCCCATCGACGACGCTGGAGCCGGTCTTGAAGCGAGACGACATGGTCGACGCCTTGGTGTCAACCGGGGCATTGCAGGTCGGCGAAAGGTTGAACGCAAACGAGTAGGTCGGGCTCTGTGCCGAAATCGTCACGTTGGGCGTGATCGACAGCACACCGCTATTGACGGTTGCCCGGGGATCACCAGACGTCAGCTTCCAGCCCGTCGGCACTGGCATGGTGATGAGATCAAGGCTGACCTGACGGGTACCCAGAGAGCCACGAGCCGACCAGGCACAGGTGACCGTCACCACACCTCCCACAAGAGCCTCACTCGTGGAGCTGGTGCATGACAACGCAACGTCGCTGGCTGTGACGGGAGGTTCGACGTAGGTGCCACTTGTACCTCCCACACGAGCTGTCACCACGTTCGCACCCGGGTTACTCCCGGTGATACGGACGAAAACGTAACCCTCGCTGACCGTCGTGCTGTTCGCTGGCGGGATGAGGTCAACATACCAGGCGCTGTTATCGGCGTTCCACGGACGCTGGGTTCCGGAGTACACATCTGGCGTAGTGCCCTGTTTGAGGGTCACGAACTGGCCGCCGACCTGCGTCAGCACCCGCCACGACCAACCGGACGCAATGCGATCGATGAAGAACTGGTGTGAGTTCGCCGATCCCGCATCACAGCGAAAGCGAAAGTAGTCCGGCGAAATGACGGTTGAACCCGCTGGGCTCACCTGGATACAGGAGAGTTGACTCGCGCCGGCCAGCACACCGGTGAGGGTAGCCGTCCGGGAACCGGCAGGAACCGGGGACTGCCCCGCACACACCGGTCCAGCCGATGACGGAATCTGGCGAATGGTGATCTCACCATGCGTGCCAGATGTGGTCCCGCCCCTGGGCTTGAGAAACACATAGAACGCGTTGAGATCGTTTCCAGCCTGGCTCCCAGCGGCGAGCGCAGTCGATGCGAACGGGCATCCCGGCGCATACGCCGCAAAGCCAGTCACCCAGTTTGGAGCACCAGATTGCCACCTGCCGACTGTTTCAATCGTCGGCGGCGCCGTTTCGATCTGGGCTGGCGCGAGCTGCCCTGAAATCGCGGCCCACTCCCAACCGGAAGCGCTGATGCCATCAACGCGTAATCGCCATTCGGTGCCCGGCCAGGTGCACTTGTACATCACGTAATCGCGGGCACTGGATGCCGGAAAGCTGGCGATATCGGTCGCCGACAATTGCACACAACCCGAGGGGCCGTCGGCCACAACCATCATTGGCGCCACAAAAGAATCTTCATCTGAGAATTCGTCGGCGGCGACCGGTTGAAATGTCACGCTCAGGCTTGCCGGCGTACCTGAAATCGCATCCAAGGACGGCGCGAGAAAAAACTCTACCACCTGGCCATCGATTGCCCCGTCTCGGGTGCTATCGGTGCTGAACGAACCACCCTGCTGCGACCAGCCAAGCTGCGTGATTTCCACGACGTCATCACTCGACCAGCCACCGATTTCCTCAACCGAAGGCGTTGACGCGGACTCGCCGTATCGAAATGCCCACATCCAGCCCGGTGACATACCGTCGACAGTGAACGACCATCCTTCGTCGATCATGCTCTCGCAGCGGAAGGCAACCAGACTGCCCGATTCAACGACGTCGGTGGCGGAGACCACAACGCAAATGCCATCGATGGCCGCCACTCCGGCCGGACCATAAACCACCGGCTCAACCGTCGGCTGGTCCGGCGTAATGACCTCCGATGCCACCGAGGTGGGGATGACGGGTGTCGGCGTTACCGGCTCTTCCAC
>JAEZJB010000128.1 GCA_023415845.1 Chloroflexota bacterium
CGCCGCCTCTGATGACGTTCGCAACACCTGGCTGGAAGATGTCGTCCGCCGGGTCGACCGCCTATTTCCACCGAAACGCGATTGACCGCCTGAGATCTCACGTCAGCCAGCCGTGTGGCTGCCTGGCTGATGACGGTCACTCCGACCAAAGCACTCGCCTCCACTCGGCACGCTAGGTCACGCCGCCTCGAGTATGCCGCTGTCTCCGCTCAGTCTTCCCTGAACCCTTGCCTGGTGCCTCTCGAACCCTCCGACCAGCGAAGTGCATCGGGTCAGGAGCTGGTCCCTTTCCCCTGCTCACTGATCTACTGCCGCTATCGCTCTCTCGAGGTCTCCCCAACCAGCCTGGCGAGGATGGCAGCAAATGCATCGGGGTTGTCTTCGAACATCTGGTGGCCGGCGTCATATACGACATATCCCGTCAGGCCAGCACAAGGCTGGGGTGCCGACCCCCTGTCGCCGGAGCGTTCACCGGAGATGAAGGCGACAGGCATCGGTAAGGCTCCGATCATTTCCCGGAACGTTGGCGTCCGTGGCGCCAGCAGCGAGCTGGAGAGGCGATGCAGGGTCGTGGGATCCGTCTCCCTCAATGTCAGCAGCCATCTGGCTGCGGCGTGATTTCCCTGCCGTGCCAGCCGTTCGGTCGCCTGCACCAGATTCCGGAATCCAGTGCTGACGAAGGCGCTCTCCGCTTGCCGGGCGATGGCGGCACTGGTCGCGCCCACCCCCGGATCGAGATTGGGTTCGGCCACCACCAGGTGACGGATCAGGTCCGGCCTGCGCTGGGCTGCCGCAATCGCAACCGATCCCCCCATCGAGTGGCCAAACAGCACCACCGGTGAAAGGTCCAGCCTGGTGATCGTGGCCAGCACGATATCCGCCACCTCTTCGATCGTGGCGTTCCAGTCCTCCGGAGCAGGGGAGTGACCTGATCCCGGAAGGTCGATCAACACGGAGGGCCAGCCATCCAAGGCCGGATGGAGACTGATCTCCCGGAATGTAGTGGTCGAGGCATTCCCGAGCCCGTGGACCCAGACAATCGTTAGCCCGGTCGCAAAATTAGCGTCCGACTCGTGGCTCCCCACGGCGATGTCGAAATCCGTCCCGTTCACCTCAATCTGAACGTGTCGGATCGAAAGCGGCAAGGTCATCTCCAATCCCTCACTCCCCGGACGAGCGAAGCTGACCGGAAACGGAGAGAGGAGGAAGGGCAACCCTTCCTCCTCTCTCCGTTTGTCCGCGAAATCCGAACGTCTTAGCCGAGTCGTACCGCACCGTACCAGCGCGATCCGTAGTAGCTGGAGTTCAGGTCGCTGACGCGAACCCCGGTGTTCTCGTTCTCGGCGTGAACGAACTGGTTGTTGCCGATGTAGATACCGACGTGCGAGAGGCCAGCCTTGTAGGTGTTCTGGAAGAAGACCAGGTCACCCGGCTGCAGGGCGGAGCGGCTCACTGCCGGACCCGCGGAAACCTGCGTCCACAAGCCGTAGCCGATGCTCTTGCCCAACACGTTCTGGATCACCCAGGACGTGAAGCCGGAGCAGTCGAAGGAGGACGGTCCATGCGTCGCCCACACGTACGGGTACCCGACATAGCGCATCGCGTAGTTGACGATCGCACTGCCCGTTCCCGAACCCCCACCATTGGTCGGCGGCGGTGTCGGGTCCGGCTCGTTACCGGAACCACCACGCTCGCTCAGCGCCTCAGAAGTCTTGCTGAGCAGGTCGGTAGACATGAAGCCCTTGAGACCGTCGTAGTTGACCGGGTAGAAGCCATTGGTCGCGTTGCCCGTGATGAGCAGCACTTCACCAGCATCCACCACGACCACCACGTTGGCGCTCATCGACGCCTGGTAGCGCATGTTGGCTCGCACGCTGACCTTGCCATGGTCGCCGTTGGTCATGCCCGAGCCACTGCCCGGATTCGGGGTCGCGGTCTGGGTCGGTGCCTGAGTCGGCGTCTTGGTCGGGGTCACGGTTGGCGTCGTGCCAGACCCACCACTCGATGCCTTCAGGAACTCGCTGGCCATGAAGCCGTTCTGGCCACCGCAGACCACTGGCGTCCAGCCGTTGCTCGACGTGCCGCGGGTCGTCACCGTCGTGCCATCGGCAACCGACGTGATCACCGAGGCCGAGGTGCTGGCGGCCGAGCGGCAGCGCAGGCTGTCGCCACCCGCATTCACCACCGCCGTACCCGTAGTGCCGGTTCCACCGCCTGGGGCAGGAGTTGGCGTGCCACTTCCGCCGCTGTTGCCAGGGTCGGTTGTTGCGGTGACGTAGGTTGCCGAAACGTAACCCGACTTGCCGCCGCAGGTGACTGGAATCCAGCCATTGCTGGCTGCGCCGCGAGTTGCGACGGTCGAGCCGAACGGAATCGCCGTCACCACCATGCCCGACATGCTGGCGGCCGATCGACAGTTGAGCGAAGCGCCCCCTGTCCCGGTCACCTTGACGTACGCGCCGGTCGTGCCCGATCCACCGCCAGGAGTCGTGGTCGCCGTCGGAGTCGGCGTGATCGAACCCGTGCCACCACCAGTGGTGAATTCAGCCGAGACGAAGCCGTTCTGGCCAGCGCAAACCACCGGCAACCAGCCATTGCTGGCTGCGCCGCGAGTGGTCAGCACCGTACCGTCCGGCAGCGAGGTAATGATCGCGCCGCTGGTGCTGGCCGAGGTGCGGCAGCGCAGGCTGGAACCAGTACCCGACACCGTCGCGGTACCCGTCTGTCCCCCTGTGCCACCCGGTGCCGGTGTGCCGGTGCCGCCTCCAGGCGCCTGGTTCGTCACTTCGACGTAGGAGATCGAAACGAAACCGTTCTTGCCGTTACAAACCACCGGTGCCCAGCCGTTGGTGGAAGCACCGCGCGAGGTCAGCACCGTGCCCTGCGCCACCGTGGCCACCACGCCGAAGCTGGTGCCGGCGCCGGCTCGGCAGTTGAGGGACATGCCGCCCGTGCCAACCACGATCACCGAGGACGCGCTGGCCGGAATTTCATCACCGGCGCCGCCCGCGAACAGGTAGTTGACGTCACCGTAGCCCAACTGGTTACCGCATCCGATCGCCAGGTAGCCGTTGACCGGCTCGGCGTACACGAACACCGTCGTGCCTTCGGCCAGGGTAGTGATGGTGGCTGACGAGGCGTCCGGGGCCACGCGGCAGCGAATGCCTTCGCCGTTGGTGCCGGTCACCGTCGCATCACCGATCGGCTCGCCAAGCGTCGACCCAGGGGTTTCGGTCGCTTCTTCAGTGACCTCTTCCGTTACCGTCTCTTCGACGACGGGAGTCTCGGTCGTGACCTCATCAGTCGGCTCTTCGACAACGGCGGTTTCAACCGGAGTGCCAGCCGCCTCGTCGGTCGCTTCTTCCGTCACGACCTCTTCAGTCGCAACGTCTTCAGTCGCAACGTCTTCGGTCGCCACAGCCTCGGTGGCCGTGTCCTCTGCCGGAGTCGCGTCCGTCGTCACCTCGTCCGTCGCCTGAGCGGTTTCTTCGGTCGCGACCTCGTCCGTCGCAGCGTCATCAGAAACGACCTCTTCAGTCGCTTCTTCAGTGACAACCTCTTCGGTGACAACGTCTTCCGTCACCGGTTCTTCGGTAACGGGTACCTCGGTAACGGGTTCTTCGGTAACTGGCTCCTCGACTACGACCTCTTCGGTCGCCGCCGGAACCTCAACCGAGGTGTACACCGTCGCGTAGGCAGTCTCACCAGCGCCGATCACCACTTCCTGGTTGTTCGACTCGAATGAGGTCGATACCAGGGTGTAGGTGCCAGCCGGGATGCCGAAGAATCCCGAGTTGCCATTGTTCGGAATCGAGTCGTTGCTGTCGCAGGACTCTGCTATCCACTCACCACCAAGGTAGAGCGTGAAGCAGGCGCCCGGAACCGCGGCACCGCTCTGGTCGAGCACGGTCACGATCAGGTCACCAGCAACTGGTGCGTTCGGATCGACCGCTTCCTGCTCCACAACCTCTTCGGTTTCCACGACCTCTTCCGTCGCGGCCACCTGCTGGCTCTGCAGCGCGATGTAGTCGGCCTTCACGAAGCCGCCCACACCTTCACAGTTGATTGGCAGGAACTCGATGCCCTCTGCCCACACCGACTGGCCAACGACTTCGACCGACTGCCCAATCCACAGGCGGGTGATGGTCGACGCCGAGGTCGCAGCATCAGTGCGGCAGGCCAACCCATCGCTCGGCAGTGGCGAGGCGCTGTTGTCTACAACAACACCGTAGTCAATCGGTTGTTTCCAGGGGATCGAAGAAGTGGAGGGAGATTGCGTTGCCGCAGCTTCGTCCGTAGTGGACGAGGAGGATGACGATGCCGAACCAAGCATGGAGGCATTGATATACCCCACGAGGTCCCAGACGCCTGCCTGATACCAGACCGAGCCGTCTGCTGCCGTGAACGGTCCGTCCACGATGTAAACCTCGGTCCCATCCGGAACCTGGCCAAGCGATTCGGCATTGGGGTCCGCATCAGCGCGGACATTGACACTTCCACCACCGGCAGAAATCACGGCGGTGTCGCCGGCCGTAAAGCTGGCCTGGGCGAGTGTCACGAACGGACCCATCATCGAGAGTCCGAGGAGTGCCACCGCAATGAGCAGCGTCGCGCGCTCGGCGCGCTTGAGGATTGCAGACAATCCCTTCCCTCCAGGTGATGTCCAATGGTTGAACAGCCCGTCAACCAGATCGCAGAGTCCGGGAAACGATGCGCGAACACCGCTCCAGCCACGGTTGCCACGTCCGCTAGCCAACGGAGGAAGTGCGGGTCTCCCACTTCCGGCAACCCCGAACAAGGGCGAAGGCCATCCCCTCCGCTCGTCCCGACGGCCGGGACGCCACGATCAATCGATCGCAAATCCATCCGGGTCACTCGACCCGGTGGTGATGTTGTCGTCCTCTGCCGGGCGGGGCCGGCAACAGGCAGGGGCAGGATTCAGGACACATGTGGCACACGGCTCTCATCACAGGTCATGCCGCAGCAAGCTGCCGCATCACCCGTGCCAGGGCTCTTCGTGTGTTGGGTCCCACCGAGATTCTGTCTCCTGCTACCCCGAAACATCACCCATCACGCAACTCGCCCACCATACCGAGCGCCATGCAGATCAGGGGTGTTTCCCCAGGACAAGCTGAACGTAACAAAGCCGTTTTTAGGTGTCAAGCAATGGCGTCAGCGCCAATTGTGGCCAAATAACGCCAAAATCCTCCGTTTGGGACAATCAGTCGCAGGTTCTTGCCACCCTCGCGACCCGTTCTTCGGCCCTCATGACCCCCTGTCCACGCTTCGAGGGTCGGAACCAAAAAGGTATACGAATGGACCCGGAATCCTTGTGATGTAGCCAGTTTTGGTCGGGTCGGATGTGCCAGCGAGGCAAGCTTCGACGGGCGGTTGAGCTTTACCAAACCTCGGGTTGCCGGTCACCCGCCCTCGTGTGACCTGAGGGCAACAGCAACGCCGCCCAGATAGTGCATGAATGCACGACACATGGACGGCGTACGATCGCTGTGTTATGGCCGATTGCCGCGTTTGAGGACCGTTCCCTAGACCTCGTTTGGCTCGCTTCCACCCCGGCGTCGGCGGAACCTTGTCCCCAGGCCAGCGTGGGCTTCGTTGTCCGCCTCCCGCCGCTGCGCGGCCGCCACATCCAGCTCTTCCTGAATCTGTTCCAGCCGTACTCGCACCCGCTGCTCGTGGAGGTACCAGATGTCCCGGTGCAGCGACGAATCCACCTGTCGCAGTTCTTCGAGCGCGGCGTTCACATCGGCCAGCTTGTACGACACCTCCCGGAACTGTTCGTTGGCTTCCTCGAGTCGCTCGTTGAGCCGGTCCAGCCGTTCGTCGAATGCCGACCGCACCTGGGCGAACCGTGCGTCGTTCTCCTGCCGTGCGTCGTCGTGCATGTCCACCAGCAGGTCATGGCGCTCCGTCACCTGGTTCTGCAGCCTGGTCAGTTCCTGCCGCATCGCCACGTCGCTGGCGCGCAACTCGTCCAGCGTCGGGTCGACGTGCACCAGGTTGCGTCGCTGGTTCTCGAACGATTCATACAGGTGTCCAATGTCGGACCGAATCTCGTCGAGCCGCGCACTGTAGCTCTCGGCGATGTCCTTGACGTCGCTGACCCGCCGCCGGTTCTCCTGGTCGACGATCTTGATCGCGTCTTCTGCCCGGATGATGTCGCGCCGGAACCCGTCCACTTCGCCCCGGACGTCGTCGATCGTGTCCCGCAGCGCGTGCGTGACCGCCCCGGTCCGCTCGCCCACCGCCGAGAGGTGCTCCACGATCGAGGCCAGTTCGTCCAGCCGCTTCTCGGTCTGGCTGGTGTCGTCCACTTTCCGTCGTGACGCTTCGATCAGTTCCGAGACGTGCGCCTGCAGCGACCGGATCGGCCGGATCCCATCGTCGACCCGCGCTTCCAGTTCCTGGATCACCTGCCGCGTGCGGTTCTCGTCCAGCGCCCTGGCCTGCGCCGATTGCTGGCCTTCCTGCCGCATCTGCTCCAGCGCCAGCCGCAACTGCGACGCCAGCACCTGGTTGTGCTTGATCAGTTCGTCGCTCTTCTCCTGCCGCGCCAGCAGTTCCCGGTTGATTGCCCGCAGTTCATCGATCTGCGTCTGCAGGCCGGCCACTCGCGCGTCTTCCTGTCGGCGCGAATCTTCCTGCCGGTAGTTCGCTACCGTTGCCGCCGGACCGCTCCTCGGCTCTTCTTCGTCGAATGTTGTCGCGTCGGGTTCGTTCTGGTTGGACATGGGTTCGGGGTTCCTTGGATCCTGCTGGCGAAATCGTGGGCGTAGCAACGGTTGGGGTCCTTGGTGTACGTTCGTCGGCATGCCTGGAGGGGATGTTGTCGTGTCCGGTCGGTCGTTCATCTCCCGGTCCACGATGGTTCCCTAAGGATACGTGACCGCGAATTGCCGCCGCCGATTCATGCCTCCTGGCGGGCCGCTTTAGTGGTGTCGAGCACGCCGATTCCGCTCGCCACGCAGCGCGCCAGCGCTTCGACGTCGTAGCCGCCCTCCAGCACCACCAGCAATTTGCCGCCGTGCCGGTTGGCCAGCCCCACCGCTTC
>JAEZJB010000143.1 GCA_023415845.1 Chloroflexota bacterium
AAGGAAGCGGCCTCGCTCCTCCACGTGCATCGCAACACGGTGCTCTATCGCTTGGACCGGATTGGCGAAATCACCGGACTGGACCTGAACGCAGCCGACGTCCGTCTCCGGCTGCACCTCGCCCTGCACGTTCGACTCGCCCTTTCCGCGTAATTTCGGCACGCCGGGTGCATCCAGATACGCACGGGATACGTTCTCTGATATGCTGCCATATCAAAGCAGCCTGATATCAACGGGGAACGACATCGATGCCATTGCTGTATGAACGCCTGCGCGCCTACCTTCTGGACGAAATCAGGTCCGGACGGTTGAACCCTGGCGACCGCATACCAAGTGAATTGGCACTGGCCGAGCAGTTTAATGTCAGCAGGATCACGTCCAAGAAAGCGCTCGAAACCCTCGAGCAGGACGGGCTCATCGTCCGCTTTCGAGGCAAGGGCTCGTTCGTGGCCGATCGCGTGGGCGGCGCTGTCACTCCTCCCGCTACCCATGCTCCAGGTCATGGCGCCCCGGTCAGCGAACGCAGTAGCCTCCCCCTGCCCACCATTGGCTTCGTGCTGCCACACTGGTCGGATGTTTTCGGCTCGAATCTGCTGCTCGCCATCGAACAGCGCGCTTCCGAGCTCGACTACAGCCTGGTGATCAAGCGCAGCTACGGCCGACGTGAAGTCGAGGACCAGGCAATCAACACGCTCGTCTCGCTCGGGGTGCGCGGCCTGATCGTCTTTCCCGTTCACGGTGAGTACTACAACGACTCCCTGCTCCGGATCGTGCTGGACGGGTACCCGGTGGTGCTGGTCGATCGGTACATGAAGGGCATTGCCGTCAACTCCGTGGGCACCGACAACTACACAGCGACTCAGGAGCTGACCCAGATCCTCATCGACCGGGGCCACACCAACATCGCGTTTCTCTCACTTCCACCGGAGCGCACCTCCAGCATCGAAGACCGGCGCCGGGGCTTCGGCACTGCCCTCCGCGAGGCCAGCCTCCCGTACGGCCAGGCCAACCTGCTGATGACACTGGAAAGCACGCAGCCTGGGGAACTCCAGCCATACCAGATCGGGGCCGACAAGGCGCGTATCCATCGCTATCTCGACGAGAATCCCGAAATGTCGGCGTTTGTCGCCTGCGAATATCCGCTGGCCGTCATTCTCGAGCGCGTGCTGCGGGAACGTGGTCGCGCCGACCTCGCCGAGGAGATCGTCTGCTTCGACGAACAGACGTCGCCGCTCGCCGAGCCGCACTTCACGCACGTCCGGCAGGACCAGGTGGGGATCGGTCGTACGGCGGTCGACGTCCTGACTGGCAACTATCCGGACCCAGGCCGCAGCCCTCGCCTCGATCTCCCCTATCACATCGTCGCCAGAGGGACGGTCAGCGAACTCCTCGCTTCCCCGGTTACTGCCGACTGAAATGGAGAGGGCGCCGCTCGATTGAGCGGCGCCCTTTGTGTGCGAGATTCTGAAGTCGGTGACCTACTTGCCGAGATCGGCAACCATGGCCCCGACGCGATCGAGTGCCTTCTGCAGGTTCGCCTCGGAATTGGCGGTGGAGAGTCGCAGGTAGCCCTCGCCGGCCGCGCCGAACGATGTTCCCGCGATGCCCGCCACACCATATTCCTCGAGCAATCGATCGGCGAACTCCCGGCTGCTCAACCCGGTCTGGGTGATGTTCGGGAACGCGTAGAAGGCACCCTTCGGCAACACGCAGGAGATGCCGTCGATCGCATTGAGGCCGTCGACGATCAGGTCACGCCGTCGCCGGAACGCTTCCCGGAACTCCACAACCTTGTCCTGCGGACCGGTCAGGGCTGCAATCCCGGCTCGCTGCACGGCCACCGAGGTGCACGAGACGCTGTTCACGCCCAGCTTGGTGATCGGGCCTACCAGCTCCTGCGGGAAAATCCCGTAACCAAGACGCCAGCCGGTCATCGCATAGGTCTTCGAGAACCCGTCGAGAATAACGGTGCGCTCCTTCATGCCGGGGAACGTCGCGATCGAAACGTGCTTGCCCTCGTAGATCAGTTCGGCATAGATCTCGTCGGACATCACGATCAGGTCGTGCTCCACGGCCAGTTCGGCGATCCGCTTGAGTTTTTCGGGCCCAAGCACGCCGCCCGTCGGATTGGCCGGGGTGTTGATGATAAGCAGCTTCGTGCGGGGAGTGATCAGTGACTCAAGCTCGTCAACATCGAGCTCGAAACTGTTCTCCTCGCGCAGGGGGATCGGCACCGGCTTCGCGCCCGTGAAATTGATCATGGAGCCGTAGATCGGGAATCCGGGATCCGGATAGATCGCCTCGTCGCCTTCCTGCAACAGCGCCAGGATCAGGAAGAACATCACCGGCTTGCCACCGGGGGTCACGACAACCTGATCGGGAGAATAATCGAGGTTGCGCGACGTATTGATGTAGGTGGCAATCGCCGCGCGCAGTTCGGGATCACCCTGGGCCGCGCCATAGTGGGTCCAGCCGGATTCGAGCGCTTCGACACCAGCTTCGATCACGTTTTCGGGCGTATCGAAATCGGGCTCACCCACTTCGAGGTGAACGACGTCCACGCCCTTGGCTTCCAGGGCACGCGCCTTCACCAGCACCTCGAACGCCGTCTCCGTGCCAAGCCGACTCATTCGGTCCGCAAAACGCACTGTCATCCGTGGATCATCCTTCTTTCTGGAAAGCATCTCGTCCGAGACCAGATCGCTCGATCACCAGGTTGGTCATCTCGTCGAGCGTCAGGCGTTCGTCCAAGCGATGTTCGGTTACGCATGGCAGAAGATCAAGCGGCTTGAACCACTGGCGCATCAACTCCGCCCCATACTCTGCCGCCTGGGGCTTGGTGGCATGGCGGCGCAGCGTTTCCTCCCACGGTATATCCATATAGAAGCAGGACGTCCGGCCGCGATGATCGCGGATCAAATCGGCCAGCATGTCGCCGTAGGCGTGCGCCTTAAGGATGCCTTCGAGAATCACGTGATAGCCATGATCCAGCGCGTAGCGGGTCATCTGGTGCATCAGCCCGATGTTGACCCCGGTCGGGGTCTCATGTTCCCAGAGGATATCGCGTCGCACCACATCCTGGCTCACGATCGCCACTCCCCGACCCGTCTGCCTGCGCACCGCATGGGCGAGCGATGTCTTGCCGCTCGCTGAATTGCCCCTGATCACCACCAGCACCGTCTCCGGTGCCCCCACAATTCCCATTGCAGTCCAGTCCATCTAGCACAACCGGGCCGTCTATTGTATACAATCTGAAGAAGCCCGTAGGTGGGAAACTCACGAACGGATGACGGGTTCGTTGACCATCGACCTCGCTCAAGGTGCACCTTCATGAGCCAGTCACCCAAAGCAGATCGCCCCCTGCAGCCGATCATTCGCCGCAATCTGGGCTCCGATGTTTACGGCGTCCTCTGGGGACGCATTCTCTCCCGCGACCTGACGCCAGGTGAGAAGCTCTCCGACCTCCGGCTCAGCGAGGAACTCGGCGTGAGCCGAACCCCGGTCCGCGAAGCCCTCCACCGGTTGGTGCAGGACGGCGTCGTGATCTATTCGCCCAATCGGGGGTTTTTCGTCGCGTCCTTTTCCGCGCATGACATCAGCGAGATCTTCGACCTCCGGGCCGTGCTCGAAGCGCTCGCGCTGCGCACCATGGCTGCCCGGCTCGAGCCTGCCGCCTTCCAGGGTGCGCGCGAGGAGCTCGATCGCGTCGCGGCCCTCATCTCCGCCGCCGATACCGACGATGAACGCTACGAAGCTGCCACTGCTTTCCTCGAGGTCGACCAGGGGTTCCATCAGTGGCTCATCGAAGGTTCCGGCAACCAGCGGCTGATTGGTATCGTCAACGGACTATGGGCCCAGGTCTCCGTTTTTCAACGGGCCGGTACCCGCGTGCCAGGCTGGATGGACATTGCCATCCAGCAACACCGGGCGATCATCGACCTCTTGATTGCCGGCGAAGTCAACGAAGCGGCTGACGCGCTTGAGTACCACATCCTCGACATGAAGACCCGGGTGATTGCCGATTTCGCGACGACTGCTCGGACCGCACCGCAGGCCTGACCTTCGTGTGGCCCGCGCTATCCTCGCCCTTGTCTGAGCAATCTTCCTCCACCATCGAAGCACCGCCGCTCGCCAGGCAGGGTCCCTCATGAACAATCAGGTTTCCGGTCCCAACGATTGGGCGCCTCTCTCACCCGTCGAGGCCGGCAGGGTGTTCGCTGGCTTTCCCGGACTCTGGGCCATTGCTGGCGGCTGGGCCATCGACCTCTTCATCGGCCAGCAAACCCGGCCTCACGCGGATATAGATATCGTTATCGATCGGCGAGTCGCAGCGCGACTCCACCACGCTCTGCCGGGCTGGGAACTCTTTCTGGCCCACCGATTCGTCTGCCGCTGGGCCGAAGCCTCCCCCGTGCCAGCCGAAGTCAGTGATATCTGGTGCCGGCGCCCGGAGGGTCCATGGCAATTCCAGGTGATGCTCGGCGATTTCGACGAGGGATCATGGTTCTACCGGCGCAATCACGCGATACATGGTCCGATTTTCTCTCTCACCGTCGAGAGAGCCGGCCTGCCAATCGTGGCCCCCGAGATCCAGTTGCTCTACAAGTCGACCCGCGCCAATCTCGCCAAAAACCAGCACGACTTTTCGCAGGTTCTTCCTCTACTCGATGACCAGCGGCGGAGTTGGCTCGCCGATGCGCTCGGCCGCACGAATCCCGATCATCCCTGGCTGGTTACCCTCGGCACCGCCTGAATGGAAAAGCAGCCGCCATCGTTCTTCACTGGCCTTGAACAGTGGATGGCACGGGATGCATCGCCGTTCAGCCACCGAACAGGATGCATCACCATGAAAAGACCCCCGGTCGGTGAAGGCGTCACCAATCGGGGGCAAATCCATTCCACCGCAGCAGCCTAACAGGACGACCGGGGAGCCAACGCCACCACCTGCGGGGTGCCGGTGCGGAACTCGAGCACCAGCGCGACACCATCCGTGGGCGCCTCGACCCGTTCCAGGGTCGGCAGTTCCAGCAAGGTTTCCATCACACTCGTCATCGCACCCGTCGTCGCCTGATCCTCGACCACGACCTCGTGCAGCACATCGTGGCCGTCGGCCGCTGGCTCGGCAAAGACGATACCGG